>JBIKNV010000198.1:0-5507 GCA_044358475.1 Pirellulales bacterium
CGAGACCGCACTTGGTATCAGCCCGGATGACTACGTCGAGTACTGCAGCGGCATCCCGCTTGCGACGTTGCCCGACACGAATCTCGTGCCCTATCTCCAGTTGAGCGTCGACACCGGCTCGGCCGGCTGGGATTTCACGCTCGACCCAAGCGTGAAGCTCGAGTCGGTGCTTTCCGGGCTCGGTGACTTCTCGTTCGACGACCTGCCCTCGCTGCTCGATGTTTTCATTGGTTACCTGGAGGGCTCGGGCCTGTGGGACTTCGAGATTCCGTTGGTCGATCTTTCTCTTGGCGAGATCTTCAATTTTGCCGACATCTTCCTCGGGCTCCCGGAGTTCGATCTTGGCGACTGGCTCGGGCGGCCCACGTTTGATTCGAGCGGCAACCCGAGCTGGCCCGACTTCAGCCTCGGCAAACTCGGGGGGCTTTATCTGGATGCCTTTGAGCTGGCCCTGCCCGACCTGGCCGCGCTGCCGGCCTTTGACCGCCTGCAGGGGCTCGCCTGGAGCCTCGACGATTTGGTCGTGGAGTGGGAGGGCTGGACGCCCGGCGATCCTGATCTTGATCTCGACTTCCTGGGCCGGCTGCGGGCCTGGTTTTCCGAGGCCGCCGGCACCTTTCCCGACCTGCTGCCGCTCGGCAGTAGCTCGGGAGCGGTCGATGACTTCGGCCTCCAGTTTGGCCGTCTGCTGTCGCTGCCGCAGTTTGCCTTCCATTCGGATCCGGCCAGCCTCGATGCGTCGCTCGATCTCATCTGGGCCACGGGGCTCACGCCGGGGCCCCTCAACTTCCCTGGCCTCGATTTTGGCGGCATCGAAAGCCTCGGCCTTGCCTTCGACGGTCTCTCGTTGCCTGGCGGCTTTACCATCGACCTCAATCCGTCGCTGGTCGACCTCGGCGGCGGCAGCCAGGGGCTGGCCTTCGACATCACGGCGACCTTCGCCGACTATGCCTACGCCTATGACCTCACGGCGCTCGATGTGGGGGGCGGCATGGTGCTCGACATCACCTCCGAGGGCTCGGTTTCTTTCCTTTTCAACGGCACCATTCAGGGCCGCGTGCTCGTCAATCTCTCGCTCGACTCAGCCGACGCCAACTGGATCACGCTCGACAGCACCGCCTCCTCGATCATCCTGCAGGCCTCGATTGATTCCGGTGACGGCCTGATCCTTGGGGCGAGCCTCGGCGGCCTGGCAGGCATCTCGCTGGGCAAGGATGGCGACAAGGCCTGGGTGCGTCTTTCCAACGGCTCGGTGACCGGGCCTGGCACGGCGCCGGCGGCGACGTTTTCATTGACCTCGGCCGGCGTGCTTGCGGCATCGGCCGTCTTCGAGGCCCACCTGCCGATCTATGTCGAGACCTGGTCCGCGGCGTACGTGGGCGCACTCGATCTCGACGCCACGCTTTCCCTCGCCCCGACCGACTTCACGCTCGAAGTGACCTACGACGGCACCGGCACTGATCGGGGTGATGGCAGCGAATACACGTCGCTGCTCGATGTGCTCGCCAATCCGGCGGCGCTCTTCAGTTTCAATGGCTGGATAGACGGGGCGGCGGCGTTTGTCGGCTACCTGCGGGATGCGGTTGGCAGCGACCTGCTCTCAGGCCTGCCGCTCGTGGGCGATATCGACGTGTCCGACACCGGCCTGCTTGGCCGACTGGATGGCTTCTTCGGCACGCTGGCTTCCTACAACTCACCGGGAGAACTTTCTGAGGGCCTGCGGACCAAACTGGAGGGCATCGGCTTCGATCCGAATGATGCCACAGCCGACAACGCCGTGGCGTTCTCCTTCACGCTCGGCGGAGTCCCGCTCACCAGCGGGAGCGACGACTGGGAGACTCCGCTCGAGACGCTGATCACGGGCGACGTCGAGTTTGTCGTCGATTTTTCCTTCGCATCAACGGATACGAAGACGCTGGCCGCCGCCGACATTGATTTCGGCCTCGATGCGATCGGTCTGGCCGTGGAGGGATCGGCGGCAATCGATTTGAACACGACGTTTGCCCTCGACGTGGGCCTGGGCGTGAGCCTGACCCGTGGCTTCTTCATCCAGACCGATGAGGACTCGGAGTTTACCGCCACGCTCGGCCTCGCCCTGCCGGCAGGCCTCGACATGCGGCTCGGACCACTCGCCTTCGCATTTACCGACACGACGGCGGATGACGAGTTGGAAGCCGCGTTGGCCGTTGATTTTGCGAGTGGCAGCTACGGCCTTGCCGGTCTGCCCGACCTCTTTACCGGGATCGACGTCACCGGCACGGTGCGGGCCGAGGTGGGGGCCGATCTCTCCGCCTCGCTCTTTGGCAGCGGCGTTGGAATCGGCGTGTCGCTGGCGATGGGCTTCAACGACGCCGGCGGCGGCCAGGGGGGCGTCGGCGGGGCGGCCGTGCCGCTTACGAGCCTCGGGGCCGACAACTTCTTCTTCGAGATCAGCGACACCTTCATCGACCTGGGTGGCCTCCTCTCCGGGCCGATCAAGGAAATCTTCGTGTCGGTCGATGCGATGCTCGAGCCGCTGCGGCCCGTGCTCGACCTCGTGACGAGCGATGTGCCGGTGCTCTCCGACATCTCGAAGCTGGCCGGCGGTGGGGCGATCACCGTGCTCGATGTGATTCGGACGATGGGCGGCGGGGATTACGACGGCGCGGTCGCCTTCATCGAGGCGGTCGATGGTGTGGCCGATACGATCTCCACACTGGCCGGCGTGTCGGGCTCGAGCAAGGTGTCGCTCGGCGGGTTTCAGGCACCGAGCGATTCTGCCGGGAAGGCGGAGTTTCTGAACGCGACGACTCGTGCGGCCGCCGAAGCTGCGGCCCAGACATCTCCCGCGGCGGCCAGTGGCGACATCGTCGCCTCACCGACCGACTCCGAGGGCGGCATCGGCAGTAGCTATTCGACGGTGCAGGCCGGCGGCCTCCAGTTTCCGATCTTCGATGATCCCACCGGCGTGCTCATGGACTTGATCTTTGGCGGCAATCCCACACTGGTGGAGTGGGACATGCCCGATCTCGTGGCGGGCTTCACGCTCAGCCAGAGCTTCCCCATCTTCCCGCCACTTTTCGCGAGATTCTTTGGCGGGTTCGAGTTCGCCACCGACTTCTCGCTCGGGTATGACGCGCGGGGTATCCGTCAGGCGATGGCCGGCGGGCTTTCCGCAGGAGCGATGGCCTCCAAAATGCTCAACGGCGTCTTCCTCGGCGATGTCGATGCCGCGGGCCGTGACAAGCCGGAATTGGTGTTCACGGCCACGATCGGCGCCGGGGCGGAGCTGAATGTCGTCGTCGCCAAGGCGGGCGTCGATGCCGGCGTGCGGGGCACGCTCGGGGCGAACCTCAAGGACAACAACGATGACGGCAAGGTGCACCTCGACGAACTCGTGGCCAACCTTCGCAGCGGGCCGGAGTGTGTTTTTGATCTGGAGGGCGCGGTCGATGCCTTCTTCGAGGCATTCATCAAGGTGGGCGTATCGTCGCCGTTTGGCTTCATCACGCTCTGGAGCGACCGCTTCGAGCTGCTCAACATAAACCTCTTCGAATGGAACCACGTCAGCTGCCCGCCGCTGGAGCCCGATATCGCGAGCGTGGACGGCACGAAGACGCTCAAGCTCCACGCCGGCCCGCTGGCTGGCAGCGTGCTGCCGGGCGAGACGGAGGACGGTGACGAGGAGTTCGTCGTCGATTTCGACTCGGCCAGCCAGGAATATGTGGTGACGGCCTACGACTTTGAGGAGCGGTATGCCAAGGCCGACGTGACGAGCATCTGGTTCGATGCCGGTCTCGGCAATGACACGATCACCATTTCCGCGAACGTGACGATTCCGGTCATCGGCTTCGGCGGCCCTGGCAACGACCTCCTTACCGGTGGCTCCGGGCCGAATGCGCTCTCCGGCGACGGAGGCAGCGTGGTCGGCACCGAAGGCAGCGATCGCTTGCTGGGCCGTGAGAGCGATGACACGCTGATCGGCGCTGGCGGCAACGACGTTATCCATGGCTACGGCGGCAGCGACATCATCGACGGCGGTGCCAACGCCGATCAGCTCTTCGGTGACGACGAGGCGGGCGATCTTTCGGAGGCGCCGGACGGATTTGGCGGGGGGGCGGCCGGCAAGGACACGATTTCGGGCGGCACCGACAACGACTCGATCCTCGGTGGTGACGGCGCTGATCTGCTTGACGGCAACTCCGGTGATGACACGATCGACGGTGGCAAGGGCGACGACACCATCGAGGGAGGGGCCGGAAACGACCGCATCCGCGGCGGCGACGGCAACGACACCATCTATGGCGACGACAGCCTCGGCTATGCGGCCGGGAGCGGAATCGATGTCAATGCCGATCACATCGAAGGCGGCGCGGGCGTCAACACGATCTTTGGCGGCCCGGGCTACGACATCATCTATGCCACCAGCGAAGAGGATGGAGCGGCTGGAACAGCCGGGGCTACACGGCTCTATGCGGGCTCGATCAGCTTCGTGTCGGGGATGTTTGCATCGTTCATCGACGGCGGCGATGGCAACGACACGATCTACGGTACCGCTGGCCGTGACTATCTCGCCGGTGGTTTTGAGGCGGACTACATCGAGACGGGCGCCGGCGGTGACTTTGTCAACGCCGGCCCTGGCAACGATGCCGCGATCGTGGCTGCGGGTGACGCCGAGGTGTATCTCGGGGATGGGAATGACGTCGTCGATGGTGGTCCAGGCAAGAATTGGATCGAGGGCGGCCCTGGCGACGATCGGATCTTCGCCCGCGAAGGGGCTGACACCGTCTATGGCGGCTCGACCGCGCGGAGCTACGAACTGCGGCAGCTCGATCTGGCCGCACGGGTGATCGTCGACCCGCTCCATGGCGGCTTCTCGGCGACGATCGCAGCCGACAGTTGCGCGCCGGCGATCGTCTTTCATCCGGAGGTCTACCCCGAAGCCCCCTACCAGGTGACGGGCACGATCTTCGAGGATCTGAACGCCAACGGTGTGCGCGATACCGGTGAGCCCGACGCACCCGCCGATTTGAACTGGCGGGTGACGGTGCAGACGCTTGTCGGCGTGTCGATGGCCACCGGCACGCCTGCGGGGGGCGGCTTCGCGCTGCCCGAGGAGGCCGGTCTGCCGGCCGGCAATTACAAGGTCATCGTGCCGATGCGGCCCTCCACCTGGCATGCGTCGACGCCTGATGCGGTGCCCGTGGCATTCCCTGGATCGGGCGCCGTGAATCTCGGCTTCTACCGGCTGGGGTCGATCAGTGGCACGGTGATGCAGTGGAATCCCCAACTCTACAAGAACGAACCAGCCGTGGGAGCCAAAGCGTTTCTCGATCTCGATGGTGATGCCACCTACGACTACGGCGAGCCCGTCGAAACCGTCGACGCCGATGGTCGCTACGCCTTCGCAGATCTTCCGCCGACCGACTATGAAGTGTTCATCGTGCCACCCGGTGGGCTCGAGGTGATTTCGATCTCGCCGGCCGTGCCCGAGTCGGTGACGCTGGAGAGTGGTCAGTCCAAGTCGG
>JBIKNV010000362.1:0-3587 GCA_044358475.1 Pirellulales bacterium
CTGGTGGGTCCACGGCGTCTGCCACGATGGCGATGTCGTCGATGGCTGCGGCCGCCGCAGGGTCCGGAGCCGTGACCACCGGAGGCACGATCCAGGGCTCCGTGTGGTGGCACGATGCGGCGAGTGCCGCGGCCGGTCGCACGTCGACCGAGCAGGGGCTGGTCGGCCAGAGGGTCCGCCTTGTGGGGCAAACCACGGGCTTCACCCAGACCGTCACCACGGCCGACCTAGATCTCGACGGCAATGGCGTTGTCGACTTTGCGGAGACCGGTAGCTTCCGGGTCACCGGCCTGCCCGCCGACACGTACGTCGTGACCCACGAGCCGACCGAGCCCTGGGTGCAGGTGACCGGCGGTGCGGGCACGTTGCCGCCGGAGTTGATCTCAGTCATCCACGACAGCTTCTCGGGCAAGAGCACGTTTTCCAAAATCGATCCTGTTGCCAAGACAGCAACCTTCCTAGGCCAGGTGACGAACGTGTTTGCGGCCTGGGACGTGGCCGCCGTCGGCGGAGGTGTGGTCTACGTGACCGGTGAGGCGTTGGTCGGGGCGACCGAGACCACGCCGGGCGATGGCGGTCTCTGGCGGGTGAACCTCGGCACCGGGGTGGTGGAGGATCTCGGCCCTGCGGCCGGCGGCCGGATCATCGTGTCGCTCGACGTGCTCGATGACGAGACGCTGCTGGGCATCACAGCCGACGGGAAGCTCGCAACCTACGACCTTGCTGATGGCACCTGGACGGCCCGCGGCCCGATTCTCTCTCAAGGCACGTTGCAACCCTACCATCCCGTGGGCGACCTAGTGGCGATGTCGCCACAGGAAGTTTATGCGATCGTCGACGCGGAAGAGCAGAGCGATGCCTTCCAGCTCCTCGTGAAGATCGATCTCACCGGGTCGGGTGGCAACACGACGGTGCTCCAGGATCTTCGCACGGTGACCAGCCGGCTCGTCGGCCTCGGGATCGATCAGGGGGGCATGCTGCTGGGCCTCGACGACAAGCAGGAACTCTGGAGCCTGCCCACTTCCTCCGCACCGGTTCGAATCGGGGCGGCAGCCGGGCTGACCTCGTTCGAGACCGGTGGCCTGGGCAAGACTCCGATGCGGCTCGTGCCGCACGACAGTCTCGCTTTTGTGATCGACCTCAACACGGGCGACACGGTGGAGATCGGCTTCGGCGACGAGCCACTCTACGAACTGCTTCCCGATGGTGATGATTTCATCGACGGCGGCTGCGGCACCGAAGCCGACGAACTGCACGGCGACGACGTGGCCCGTGATGGCTCGGCCCCGGCCGACCTCGGCTTCGACTGGTGGATCGTCACGGACGGCGGCAACGACAAGATCCGTGGTCGCGGTGGCGACGACACGATCTTTGGCGGTCAGCAGGGCGACATTCTCTCCGGTGACGAAGGCATCGATGCAATCACGGGGGGCGACTCTGAGACCAACCGCCTCGAAGGGGGCGACGACGGCGACACGTTGACCGGTGGCGCGGCTCGCGACGTGGCCCTCGGCCAGGGCGGCAATGACGCGATCTCCACGCTGGCCGGAAACGATCTGCTCTTCGGCGGCGACGGCGACGACGCGCTCTCCGGCGGTGACGACGACGACACGCTTGTGGGCGGGGCCGGGAGCGATACCGTGCGCGGTGATGATGGGAACGACACGCTCGTGGTGATCGATGTCTCGCTTGGGGCGGGCTTCAACACAGTTCCGTGGACTTCGGGCCCAGCTGATTCCTACGATGGCGGTGCCGGTCTCGACCTGATCGTGCTCAACGATGACGTCGATGTCAGCTTGTCCGATGTGATCGTGACGAGTTACGCCGCGGACCACACGATCTCCTCCATCGAGTGGGCTCATCTCACGGGCGGTGCATCTGGCAACGTCATCGACGCGACGGGTTTCTCAGGCAGCACGCTGATCCGTGGCGAAGGAGGTGACGATTCCCTGACGGGCGGGTCCGGGAGCGACGAGATTCATGGCGGCACGGACGACGATACCATCAGCGGTAACGGAGGGAGTGACACGATCGTCGGCGGCGCGGGCAGCAATCTGCTCACTGGCGGCAGCGAGAGCGATACCTACATCTTCATTGGCGTCTTCAACGATCGGGTCTTCGAGAGTGCCGGTGGCGGCGGCAGCGATACGCTCGATTTGACGGCTGTGGAGGGGGGGCTCATCGCGGTCATCGACGACCCGGCTCTTGGCACCCGAATTTTCGGATCAAGCCCCCTGCTTGCCGTTGATTACCTGGGCAATGAGATCGAGCGGATTCTGCTCGGGAGCGGGGATGACATCGTCTATCTCCAAGACGGCCAAGTGACCGCCGCCCGGATCGATGCCGGCGCTGGTGAAGACACTCTCTCGTATGGCGGCTACGGCGGCGGCAGCTGGTCCACGCCGGTATCTGCGAATCTGGTTGCCCAGTCGGCCACGGGCGTCGGGGCTGGAATCACCGGCTTTGAAAACCTCACGGGGGGCGACCAGAGCGACACGCTCGTCGGCGACGCGGGTAACAATGTGATTCGAGGCGGCGACGGTCACGACTCGATCGTTGGCAACTCCGGCGACGACCAACTCTGGGGTGACGATGGCGACGACACGCTCTCCGGAGGCGCCGACGACGACATCCTGGCGGGGGGTGGCGGCACCAATGTGCTGACGGGCGGGAAGGGCGACGACACCTACTTCTTCTGGGCTGCCGGTGCCACCGACACGGTCCATGAAAACGCGGGTGAAGGCAGCGACGCGATCGATTTCACCGCCGTTTCCGGCAGCGGGATCGCCGCAACGATTGCCGCCACGATCTCCGTCACCTACGGAACCTCGACCGTGACGGTGCCGACGGCGGCCGGCATTGACCTTGTCCGCGGCAGCACCTTCTCCGACCGATTCCGCGTCTCCGACGCCGCGGCTTTTGGGGGTGTGCTCGACGGCGATGCCACGACGAGCGGTGACTTTGCCGACATGAACATTCTCGATCTTTCCGCGTGGACCACACCGGTCGCGGTCAGCTATGTCGGAGCCTTGGACGCCGGCTTCCTCGGCACGGCGACGGGCACCGGAGGTGTACGGAATCTGCGGCACGTGATCGGTGGTACGAAGGATGACGACTTACGGGCCGGCGGGCTGCCGGTATGGTTCGAGGGAGGCGACGGCAACGATTCACTCCATGGGTCTGCACAAGACGACCTGCTTGACGGCGGGGCCGGCGATGACACGCTGGAGGGGAGTTGGGGAGATGACCGCTATGTGTTTGCCGACGTTTTTGGCAGCGACACGGTCGTCGAAAATGCCTCCGGCGGCACGGACACGATGGACTTTTCCACCGTGACAGCCGCTCTCGACGTGGTCCTCGGCAGCGTGAGCGTGACCGACGGCACGTCGACCGCCACGCATGCCGGCAGCCAGATCGAGCACGTGATCGGTGGGCTGGCGGACGACGATTTCGTGCTCTCGGGGCCCACCGTGACCTTCCCCGGCACGCTCGACGGCGGCGCCGGCACGAACACGCTCTGGTATGACGATCCCACGCCGTCGATCGCCCAGGCAGTGGACGTCGATGACCAGACGCCAAACGTTTCT
>JBIKNV010000443.1:0-2970 GCA_044358475.1 Pirellulales bacterium
CGATGGCTGTTCGATACCGACGTTCGCCCTCCCGTTGCGGTCGTGCGCCGTCGGTCTGGCACGACTCGCCAGCGGCACAACGCTGCGCCCCGAAGACGCGGCCGCAGCTCGCCGTATCGTGGCCGCCATGACGACCCATCCGGACATGGTGGCCGGGCCGCGACGTTTCGAGAGCCGCGTCATGGCAACGTACGGCCCTGCTGTCGCGTGCAAACCCGGCGCCGAGGGCGTCTTTTGTGCTGGTTTGTCGAGACGCGGGCTCGGCGTCGCCATCAAAATCGACGACGGCAACGGTCGAGCAGCGGAGGCGGTGATGGCGGTCGTGCTCGCCGCATTGCTGGCAGCCGATGACCAGGCCTCACCAGACCCCCTCGTTTTCCAGGCCGACCCCGCCATCCGCACGCGCGGCGGTATGGTCGTGGGCCTGCTCGGCGTCACGCCGGAACTGCGGGCAAAACTCGCGGACCTGCCGACGTGACAACGACCCCCATCTGCTGTCCCCCGCGATTCGCCCAGTCTTCGCGACCGGACGGCGTCCGAAACGATTCGTGCGCTTCAACCGGTATCGCCGATATCTCCGCCAGACTCCGGAAAGTCGTCGAAGGTGGTGCGCATGGATCAATCGCGGAACATGTCGCTGGCGATTTTGGCTCTGGCCGCGATCGCGCCGGGGCTCTTGACGGCGCGGGCCTGGGGCCAGAATTTTTCGCCGACCGCCACTCCGGTTCCCGAGGCCTATCAGTCTTGGTCCACGGGAGCGCCGGCCCAACTCGAGTTTCCGCGGTCCACGCTCGCCCCTTTCGAGGAGCCGCCGGCGGACTCCGCCCTCGCGATCGAAAGCGTGGCTCCCCCGCCCGGATCGCTCGCATCGGACCTGGGCCAGGCTGTCGACCCCTTCGGGGAAGACTGCCCGAGTGAGCCGGGGCTGCTGGCAAGGTGGTGCGGGCTCAAAGGCGCCTGCTGGACGCTGCGCGGCGAAGGCATGGTGCTGTGGCGCAGCAACCCTCAGCCGCGGCCGCTCTTTTCCTTCTGGACTCCGCCTGCCGGGCCGGTGGGGCCGACGGCGCTCGATGCCAGCCAGCTCAATAGCGATGTCGCCGCCGGTCCCTACGTCTCGCTGCTGCGCGACGACGGCTGCGATGCCCTGCTGGAAACGACCTACTTTCAAGCCTCCGAATTCACCGCCGCGCGTTCCCTCCCCGCCACCGACGCCGGCTACACGATCCTGCCCCTTGGCATCTACGCCAACACATGGACCGACCTCGACACTGCGTCCGCCGCGCTCGAGGCCGCGATCCAGAGCCTCGAGGTCAACGCGCGGTTTCGCGTCTTTCCCCACGTTCAACTGCTGGTCGGATTTCGCTGGGTCGAATGGGACGAGTCGTTCACGGCCCAAGACTCGACCCGGGATCCGGCAAATCCTGCGGACCCGCCGACGATCGACATCTACGGCAACTCGTGCACCAACAGCCTCTACGGTGGCCAACTGGGAGCCGACGTCCGGCTGGTGAACTGGCGTGACAGGATCCGCTTCGACGGCATCGTCAAGGCGGGCGGCTACGGCAACGTGGCCGGCCAGATTTCCACGTATCAGTACGGCAACGGGCCGTTCTTCGCGACCTCCGCGGCGGCCGACTCGACGGGCTTCAATCCCGCCTTCGTGGGCGAGGCGGGGCTGAACGGCGCCATCGCGCTCACCCCCCGCATCGACCTCACGTTCGGCTATATGGCCATCTGGCTCCAGGGCCTTGCCCAGCCGACGAACCAATTGAGCGGCCAGGTGCTGACGCAACTGCCGCCCTCCCTGGCGACCATCGATCTCTCCGGAGAGACGGTCGTGCAGGGCTTCCGGCTCGGCCTCCAGGGCCGCTGGTGACCCGCGTTCGGGCGGCCGACGCGGCGTCGTGCGCCCTGCGGTTCGAAAGCTATACTCCCCCTCGCCGGGGCATGCTTCTCCCCGGCTCGCCAGCCCGCCAGCAAGGATTCCCACACGTGTCCATCGCCCCCGCGTCGCCATCGACGCCGAAGACCGACGAGCCGCGTGCCGCCACGGCGCCCGCGAATCCCCTCGTGGCGTTCACGCCGGAGAGCCTCCACCAGGCCTATCGAGCGGGCGACTTCGACGGCATGTGCCGGCAGTTCCTCGAGGTGCTCGACCACCTCCGCGGCGTCACCTACTACGCCATGGACGTGCCGACGACGCACGCGCTCAACGGCTTCGTCAAGCAGCTGCTGTATTTCTTCAGTCAGGAGGATTTCGTCCTCTCCGACACGTTCGCCTCGCGGTTCATCGACCTGAACGGCGTGATCGCGAATGCCGTGGCGATGAGCGAATTCGGCACGACCGATCCCTATGTGCGGCTGCTGCTCGGCCAGCAGCGGAATTTCACGAAGCTGCTCTCGCTCTACAACCCGCGCAACCGCGTCAAGATCGATCGCCGCTTGCTCTTCGGCACGAGCCCGGCCCTGGCCACGCAGTGGTACTTCTGCTTTCTGGAGGGCTACCGCAACGGCTGTGCCGACACCGTCACGCTGGAAAACCTCCGCAACCACGTCTCCTACGAAGACGACCGCCTGATCGGGATCAACTCCTTCACCCACCACGCCTACTTCGGCGCCACCTACATCGACCACGAGCGCGACTACCTCGTGAAACAGCGGATCAACCGCCTCTTCCAGTCGACGCCGCTCTGCCAGCGGACGGTGAAAAACACGCCCAAAAGACGGAAGATCGGCATCCTCACGAGCATGTGGTTCAAGCGGCAGAGCGTCTATCGCTCGCAGCAGCCGTTCATCGAGGCTCTCGCGAAGGACCATGATCTCGTGCTCGTGCACCTCGGCCATGATCGCACCGACCTCGACACGAGCCTCTTCAAGGAGGTCCGCCGCTACGACGCGTCCAAGAACGCCGATGATCTCTCCGCCGTCGATCCCAACGATTTCGCGATGGCCTACTATCCCGACATTGGG
>JBIKNV010000442.1:0-2970 GCA_044358475.1 Pirellulales bacterium
AGCAGTCGTGATCGCCATTGGTGGCGGGGCGACGATCGATCTGGCGAAGGCCGTAGCGGCGCTGGCGACGAACCTGTCGGCGGAAGAAGCCAGCGGCGATCTCGATGCCGCCGTGGTCGATCGGCTCGAAGGTGTGGGCCGCAACCTGCCGATCACCACCTGGCCTCTGCCGGTCGTTGCCGTGCCGACCACGGCCGGCACAGGGACTGAGGCCACCCGCAATGCCGTGATCTCGTGCCCCCGGCGGCGCTTCAAGAAAAGCATGCGGAGCCCGATGATGGTGCCGCGGGCCGCGATCGTCGATCCCGATCTGACCAGGTCGTGCCCCCGGGAGACCATCGTGGCCTCGGGGCTCGACGCCATCACGCAACTGATCGAATCGTTCCTCTGCCGGTTCAAGAAGCCGCTGCCGCGGGCGCTGGTGCTCGATGCGCTGCCGCGGGCGGTTGCGGCCTTTCCCGACGTGCTGGTTCGTCCATTCGACAGGGCATCACGTGCCGCGATGAGCCATGCTGCGCTCGTGTCGGGGATGGCGCTTGCCAACTCCGGGCTGGGCATGGCTCATGGCGTGGCCGCTGCGTTGGGGATCGAGTGCGGCACACCGCACGGCTTGGCCTGTGCCGTGATGCTGCCGATTGCGCTGCGGGTGAATCTCGCAGAGGCCTTCCTTGATTACGCGCAACTGGAGCGGGCGATCGACCCCGGCTCCACCGGCAGCGACTGGAGTGATGCCGAAGCCTTCGTCGTCAGGATCGAGCGATTGTGCCGTGAGGCCGGCGTGCCGCAGCGGCTCTCCGAGCTGGGCCTGCCAGCTGATCGCATTTCCTGGCTGGCTGAAAATTCCGGTGGTGCGAGCCTCCGCGGCAACCCGCGAGAGCTCGACACGGAGACGCTCCGCGGGATTCTGCAGGCCGCCTGGTAGCCGGGTGGCCCATTGTTCCGTCAGCCCGCCGGCTTGCGCCTGGCGGCTTTGTGCGGAAGCGTTCATCAGAAAGCCCCGGGCGCGAGCCCGGGGGCTGGTCTGTGGCTCAGCAATGCTTCCGCCACACGGTCATCTCGGCGATCGTGTGCTGATGCTTGCGGGCCGTCTCCCGGATGACGAAAGGAACGTCCTCACGGCTGAGGAACTGAAAGTGGGGAGAGAGCACCCGCTCCAGACCTGCGAACGTCGTCAACGGCTCTCCGGCCTCGCGAATCCCACCGAGCCACTTGGCCTTCGGCGTGTAGTCCTCCAGCCACGTGTAGGGGGAGGTGATCACGAGCACGCCTCCAGGACGTAGGCGGCCGCGGATGCTTTCCAGAAAGAGGAGTGGCTCGTAGAGCCGGTCGATGAGGTTGCCGGCAAAGACGAGGTCGTAGTGAGTGAAGATCTCCTTGAGGTTGCAGGCGTCGCCCTGCATGAAGTTCACGCGGGCCGCCGTCTCCGCAAGGCCAAGCCGATCGAGCGACACCGATCGCGACACGGTGAGTTCTCCCTCGGTCGGCACTTCATAGAGCACCTCGCCCCCCTGTTGCAGCCGCACACCCGCCTGGATGAATCGGGCCGAGAAATCGATGGCGTCGACATGTTGGAAATGACGGGCGAACTCCAGAGCTGAGCGGCCCACTGAGCACCCGATGTCAAGGCAGCGATCACGGCGATCTGCGGCGACGTGCGGCATCGTCCGCTCGACGCAGGCCCGTGGGAAGTTGGGCACGCCGAGGGCCGGATCGCCATAGTGAAACTCGATGTATTGCGTGACGAGCTGGTCGGTCTCGTACAGCCGCGAGCCCTCGGTCACCGCTTCGTTGCCCGGCTCCTCCACGATCGTGCGAAAACCCACGTGCTGGAAGAAGTGGCGGCGGAAGGCATACCGCGCACTGATCAGGGCCTCGTTGCCGGTCGAAATCCACGAGCCTCCCTTGATGAGGTTGTGGCGGCCGTCGAACGTCGGCACCGAAAAGTCGTCGTAGAGCGGATGCACCTCGAAGCCCTTGAAGGGCATGATCGGCGTACGCGTCCACTGCCAGACGTTGCCGACAACATCACAAAAGTCCCCCTGCGGAAAGGCGTCGACAGGCGTGCTCGAGGCGCCGTGCTCCAGGTTGATGTTGCCCGGAGCCGTCTTCCAGAAGGGCTGGTCGGCGGCCACATCGGCTGGCAACGTCTCACGGAGGGCGTACCAATGGGCCTCGGTCGGCAATTGGACGTTTTCGCCCGTCTTCCTGGCGAGCCATGCGCTGTAGGCCTGGGCCTCGAGGCAGTTGACTTCCACTGGCCAATCCCGCGGGAGCGGCATCTCGTTGAGGAGATTCCGCTGAACATAGCCGCCGTCGCACCGCAGCCAAAACCGCGGATGCTCGGCCCGCGTGTAGTGCAGCCAGCCGCGGCCCTCCTCCGTCCACAGCGACTCGTCCCGATAGCCACCGTCGTCAATGAAGGCGAGAAACTCGGCATTGGAGACAAGATGCCGGGCCGCCCGGAACGCCGGCAGGTCGACTTCCTCCGATCCGTACTCGTTGTCCCAGCCGTAGGTGTGGTCGTCGGAACGCTTGCCGAGGCGGACGGTCGTGGACGACACGGGCAGCCATTCGTTGGCCGGCGGCTCACCTGAGTGCTCGTGCATGGCCCAGAGACGTTGCTCGTCGGCGGAGAGATCGTCGCCCGTGCGGAGTTCGTCCAGCGGCATCATCCGCATGATCACGCTCGAGGTCTCGAGGTGGATTCGCTCGTGCTCGATGCCCATCAGGATCACCCAGGCCGGCTGGTCGGGCGTGATCGGCAGCGAGAGAGGCATCGCCTCGATGAAATCATCGATAAACTCCCGCATCGCGGCCCGGTAGCTCCGCACAGTGGCGACGGAGGGCCAGTCGTAATGAGCCGAGTTGAGGTCGTCCCACGACATCTCGTCGACGCCCACCGCCATCATCGCTTCGAGCCGGGCATCGAGCCGGGCGGGAATGTAGCGGCCGGCCGTAAGCTTGTTGATA
>JBIKNV010000059.1:0-10547 GCA_044358475.1 Pirellulales bacterium
AATGCGGCCACAAGCCCAACAAGGGGCCACCGCGCGGCAGTCGGGATCGCCAGGCCATCGTCTGTCGGCCGCAGCCCAGCCCGCACGATCCACATGCCGCCAATCACGGCTGACAGGAGTGCGGTGAGCACGGGGCCGAACCAGTTCACCGGCAACTTGGCGATGAAAGCCAGCACGAAGCTCACGGCCAGCCAGGGCAGCAGGGCGAGGGCCGGAGCGATCACGGCCAGCGCGATCAGCAGCTGCTGCAGCCAGGGCCGTTGCACGCGGGTTGCGGCCGCGGTCATCGCGGCCGACCACAGGAGAGACGCGGCGACGACCGCGATGAAAAAGGCGAGGTGTGTCATAGGGGCTCCACGGATTCCTTCAGGGCCTGGGCGAACGGCTCGAGACGGATTCCGGCAGCCGCCATCCGTTCGGTCAGAGAGACGAGTTGCGGGGGTGCTGCATCAGCAACCAACCGGCCGAGCCCAATGCTCCCGCCCCATGATGCAACCAGCAGAGCCGCCGTAGCGGCGACCGCGAGCAACGACCATTGCACTTCATCGGTCGCCATATCCCCTGCCGGCTCGGCCAGCACGGCATCGACGGCTGCCAACACGCGTTGCCTCAGAAAAGGTGACGCTTGCGTCGTCGCCATCGTGCCGAGTCGTGCCTCGATAGATGTCGGATCATGGTCGTCGGGGCGGTGCACATGCAGGCTACTCATTGGGAACCTTCCTTCTGCTGCATCAGACTGCGAAGCTTCTCGATCGCGTAGCGATAGCGGCTGGCGGCCGTGTTGAGGCTCGTCCCCATGGCAGCGGCGATCTCGGCGAAGGTCAGCCCGCCCTGCAACTTGAGGGCGACCACCTCCCGCTGCACGTCAGGAAGCGCTGCCACCGCAGCCTGCAACTGGTCGTCTGGCATGGTGGCCGGCGTCGTGATGCCATGGCCATGGTATTCGCGCTGCTGGCCGATTGCTGCCACCGCTCTTCGATCGATCGCCGCCCGCCGCCGGCATCGGCTCGCCGCATGTCGCAGCATCGTGAACACATAGGCCTCGAGGTCGGCGACGGCGGCCAGCCGGCTGCGATGGCGGGCCAGCTCCACGAACAGGTCATGCACGATGTCTTCGGCGTCGGCAGGGGAGGAGGTCATGATGCGTGCGGTGCTCAGGAGGCGGCCGGCGAGCCGGTCGTAGAGGGCTGCGAACGCCGCCGGGTCGCCGGCCGCCAAGGAATCGTTCAGCGTGGGTGCCACCCGCAGGTCTCCATCGGCTTTCCTCCAAGGGGCCGCGACGAGTCGATTTTTGTCTGGCTGCATGCCGTATCGCCCCCGACGCTCGAATAGCCTATTCTTGTGGAAATCGCATTGTTGTGCCCTCTTGGAACCCACCTCGCGAATCATGTCTGACGACGCCCCCGCCACCGCCAAGCCGTCCGCCGTGGAATTGGCCAAGATCGCCAGCAACTACCTCGTGGGAGACATCCCGCAGGAACTGGCCGACGCGGCCCCCGGCTTTGGCAAGGCGTCGATCCAACTGCTGAAAAACCACGGCACGTACCAGCAGGATGATCGTGAGGCCCGGAAGTCGGTCGACGGCAAGAAGAGCGAGCGGCAGATCTCGTTCATGATCCGCACCTGCGTGCCCGGCGGAAAGCTGACGGCCGAACAGCTTCTCTCAGCCATGGACATGGGCGACGAGCTGGGCAATGGCACGATCCGGCTCACGACGCGGCAGGCGATCCAGCACCACGGCGTGGTGAAGGGCGAACTCAAGTCGTTCATGCAACGGGTGCACACCAACCAGATGACGACGCTCGCCGCCTGCGGCGATGTCGAGCGAAACATTATGGGCTGCCCCGCGCCGATCCACGGCAACCGCGTGCGCGACGAGATGCAGGCCAAGCTCGATGAACTTTCGAGGCACCTCGCCCCCCGGACACGCGCCTATTACGAGATCTGGCTGACCGATCCCGACACCGGCGAAAAGACGCTCGCCGCCGGCGGGCCCAAGGGGGCCGAGGTCGAGCCGATCTACGGGCCGACCTATCTGCCGCGAAAGTTCAAGACCGCCTTCGCCCTTCCTGAAGACAACTGCACCGACGTCTATGCCAACGACCTCGGCTTCATCGTCGTTCACGAGGGGGGGAAAATCCTGGGCTACAACGTGCTGGCCGGCGGCGGCATGGGCGTGACGCCGAGCGCTGCGAAGACGTTTCCTGCCCTCGCCAAGCGGCTGGGCTTCGTGCCGCCGGAGGACGTGCTCGCGATCGCCGAGGCGATTGTGAAGGTGCAGCGGGACTTCGGCAATCGCTCCGATCGCAAGGTGGCTCGGCTTAAGTACACGATTCACACGATGGGCCTGGAGAACTTTCGGGCCAAGGTGGAGGAATACTTCGGCAAGCCGCTCGCTCCCTGCCATCCGGCCGACGTGCATGGCTTCGACGACCACATCGGCTGGTTCGCGCAGGGCGACGGAAAATTCTTCTATGGGCTCAACGTGGAAAACGGCCGGATCGTCGACCGCGACGGTTTTTGCCTCAAGTCGGCGCTGCGGCAAATCCTCACCGAGATCAGGCCGGGCGTACGGATCACGGCCCACCAGAGCCTGCTCTTCACCGACTTGGCCGAAGCCGATCGCGGTCGCATCGCCGACATTCTTCACGCGCATGGCGTGAAGACCTCCGAGGAGATCTCGACGCTGCGGCGCTGGAGCATGGCCTGTGTGGCCCTGCCGACCTGCGGCCTGGCGGTCGCTGAGAGCGAGCGGGTGTTGCCCGGCCTCATCGACTCGCTCGAGCCAGAGGTGGCCAAGCTCGGCCTGTCGAACGACGCCTTCACGCTTCGCATGACTGGCTGCCCTAATGCCTGCGCTCGCCCCTACAACTCCGATATCGGCCTCGTGGGCCGAACTGCCGGCAAGTACACGCTGTTTCTTGGCGGCCGTCTGCTGGGCGATCGGCTCAATGAACAGTACAAGGATGTCGTACCCTTTGAAGTTCTCACGAAGGAGATCACGGCCGTGCTCGCCTGCTACAAGGGTCAGCGTCAGGAGGGCGAGACACTCGGCGACTTCTGCCACCGGCTGGGTGTCGATGCGGTGCGCACCTGGGCTGATGCGTGGCTGGCGAAGTAGGACAGACTTCAGCCTGTCCTGCTTACGCAGGGACGTCGTCCCACATCGGACACCAGAGGGGTATCCGCGGGAAGAGTTGACCGGCGAGCTTCTGGGCCATCTGCGTCGACGACTCCATGCGGCCCGCCATGACCGACTCTGCCGGATCGCATTGCGAGAGAACGAGACGGGCCAGTTCGTCGTCGCCAAGCCGTAGGTAGCTGCGGCCCACGCGGCCAGCATGCACCGTCGCGACGCCGTTGTTCACGATGATCGAGCCGCGGAACGACGGGGCATCAAGCCCCAGTTCGACCGTTTCCCGGATGCCGGCAGCCGTCACGCGGGCCGCCACGGCCGGAGCAGCCGCGGTCAACACGTCCAGCGGCTTGAACAACTTGGCCACGATCATGCGGTCGCCTGAATGAACATCGCCCGACGCGGCTGCTACCGCCGCGTGGAGTGGATCAGCGGCGCTCGACTCATACACGATCTGCTGCCGATCGTTTTCGATCGCCTCGGCACAGATGCGGGCGAGGATTTCCCGATCGAGCCCGGGAAACTCCGGATCGGCCAACACTTCCAGCACGCGATTGCCCGACTGGATCGCGTAGCCCACGATCCGGGCCGTGGTCTCGTGCAGGTCGTAGCGATCCTGGCCGATGAGCGCCACGAGGATCGAATCGAAGGCGGCACGGCTCACGAGCCAGCGCGAATAGGCCTCGCTCCGGTCCTGCGGCCCGACGAACCGCGAGGCATTCTGCTTGTAGATCCGCAGGATCGCCGGCAGCTCGACATGCCGCCACTGCCGCATCGTCACGGCTTCACCGCTTCGCTGCGGGCCTTCGAGCAACCGTGAAAGAATCTCGGTCGGCTTGCCGGGCGTCGCGCAGTCACGGCCGAGTACGCTCCAGCCGAGTTCACGAAACGAGGCGGCGATCCGCGTGCGGGAAAATGCGATGGCCGCACCGATCTCCTGCATGCGTTCCTCGGCCGCCCGCACCAACTGCTGGCCGTGGCCGGCGCCACGGCATTCGGGCAGCACGGCCAGGCGGTCGATCATCGCGGCTGGTACGGAGGTTTCCCCGAGCAGCACGGACCGCGGGACGACTTCCACATGGCCCACGATCCGGCCGGCGAGTCGGGCCACGAGACGGTTTGCGGAATCGTGTTCGGGATGGTCGACGGCGGCATGGAATTCCGCCCGGCCGGGGGGCTGCGGCAGCCCCGAGAGGAGCTGCAGCACTTCGCTCTGGTCCCCGGCCCGCGCCGGCGCCACGTGGCACTGTTCCATCATCCATGCCGGCGGCGTCCACGGGGCGGCCAACTGGTGGGGCACGTGCACCACCGCCTCCCGCTTCGGCTTGTTCAGTGGTCGACGCTTGACCACCACCCCGGCGGGCCGCACCTCCACCGCGTGAACCGCCTCGGTGGGCATCTTGCGGGTGGTGGCCTTCTTGGCCTTGGCCGCCGACTTCTTGCGGACGGCCGTGGCCATCCGAGTTGCGACATGGCCAGAGCTGGGGGTGCGAGAACGAGCAGCCCGGGACGAACGCATAGAGTCTCCTCTCCCTGGAGCACAGAAAATCATTCCGTTGGCTGCCAAAGATATGCGTTGGCTCAGCCCGTTTCCAGTAGCAGGAAATTTTTCAGTGTCTTTTCCGGGAAAAAACACCAGGGATGGGCTCGCGATGCGAGTACTTTTTGGGCGCGTATCGCCTGTGCCAGGGGACCGACACGGCCGAGCAGTTCATCACGAATCGGCTGCGTGTACATGGCCAGCCGTGCGTTGGCGGCGCGGATCTCGCGGCAGCGCCGCTTGGCGAGCGTCACTGTGGGGTGGGTCTCGATCCACCGCCACTTGTCGCCGACCAGTTCGCGCACCGCCTCGGGCCGCGCGTCGAGCGGCGTGAGATGCCGCTCCGGATGAAACTCGAGGTCGCGCAGCGCCCGATGCACTTCGGCGAGCTCCGCCTCCGGGGCGAGAGATTCCCGCCCTGCGTAGTGCGCGGCGATCGGCAGCTGCAGCGTGCCCGACACGATGGCGAACCGCGGCGGATCGCAGCCGGTGAGGCGGCGCACGATCTCGTCGGTGAGCTGGTCGTAGGCCGCACCGCCGATGCCATGCACGAACACGTCGGCCACGAGCAGCCGCGCGAGCAGGGTCGTGATGATCGCCCGCGGCCGCAGACGGATGCCGTGCTCCTCCATCCGCGAGAGGGCGTCGACCCACTTGGAGGGCGACGTCTCCGGTGAGATCGGCAGCTCGACTCGCAGCGTCTCCATGTCGGAGATCGTCATGCCGCCGGGCGTCGACAGGTTCGCAAAGGCCCGCCGCCGCCGTGGATCTTCCCGCGACCAGATCCACCAGGGAATCTCCAGCCAGTCGCCCTCGGCCGGGTTGTCGGTGCGGACGACGAGGTCGGGCATCGGTCGCGAGAGGCTCCGCTCCCGATGGGCGGCGCGGTAGGCGGCCAGTCCGCTGTTGTAGGCATCGTGGAGCAGCCGCGTGTGGGCCAGCAGCCAGCCGATAAACACCATCACGGTCGGCAGACGCACCATCTCGCTCATCGGCAGTTCGAGCGTCTCCAGGCCGTATCGCTCCTCGAGCATGTGCCGGGCCTGGGCGATGGCGAGGCCGAGGCGATGGGATTCGCCGGCCCGTTCGATGGCCAGTGGCCACCAGCGTCGCAGCACCGGATCGGACTCGAGCGGCCGCAGGAGGTCGCTCGCCCGACGGCCAAAGGCGGCGAAGCACTCGGCATCGAGGATGCCCCGCTCCTCCCAGGCCATCTCCGGCGCCGGTAGATCGAAGAACACCTCCTCGAAGTGGGCCTGCTCGGGAGTGCCCACCGGCACGTCGACGCTCGTGCGGGCGCAGCGGTCGGTGTCGATGACGAGATTGATCGCTGTGCCGCCGAGTTGCCGCGCGTAGGCGTCGAGCACGAAGTTTTTGAGCCACACACCGGAATGAAAAAGCTCCGGCTGGTGTCCTCCCATCACGATCGGCTGGGCGATCCACTCGGCCATGTTCTTGGGCCGGTGCACGTCGCGATAGCTGCCCGAGTATTCGGCGGCGACGGTGAGCACCTCGCGGCGGGTGGCAGCGATGAGCTCCCAGAGCTTCATGTCGCCAATCCGGGTGCTGAAGGCGGCACGGAGCAGCCGGTTGTTGTCGACGAGCGTCTCGATCGAGGCAGCGGGGGCGTCGGCGGACGGAACGATCGGCGGATCGATCAGACGACCGCCCGAGAAGGGAGGCGGCTTTTGAAGAGGGCGAAAAGCGGGCATATCCGACAGCTGGCCTCGTGCCTACGGGGCTGAACATCCTGCGGCTTCCGTCGCCACAGCGCCGCTCCGCTAGAGCGCGGTAGCCGAGGCCTGCAGGGCCACCGCCGCCTCCGCGCGGTCGAGAACGGTCCGGTAGTAGGCCAGACGAGTCGCCGCATCGTCCAGTGCGCCTCCGAAACTTCGCGCCAGATCGAGATAGATGAGCGGCACGGGGAGCTCCGCGATCCGCAGGCCCGCCGCGGCCGCTTGTACCCACACTTCCAGCGGCATCGCGTAGCCTGTTTCGGTCGCGTGGAGGCGGCGAAGGGCGCGCCGCGAGTAGGCCTTGAAACCACAGAAGGCGTCGGTGAGTGAGAGGCCGAGCCGGGCGTTGATCTCGGCCGTGATCTCCTCATTGATTCGCCGACGGGCGGCAGGGGGGGGCGAGTCGCCGGGGAACCGCTTCAGGTAGCGGCTGCCGCTGACGATGTCGACAGACCCTGTCGAGAGAGCCGCGATGAAATCGGGAATCAGTCGCGGCTGGTGCTGGCCGTCGCAATCGATCGTGACGAGGCCATCCCAGGGCCCGGCGAGCGTGGCGGCATAGGCCGTGGCGAGCGCCGCACCGTAACCACGGTTGGCGTCGTGCCGCACGAGGCGGATATCGTCGCGACGGGCCAGAAGGTCGCCCGTGCCGTCGGTTGATCCGTCATCTACGACGAGCACGTCGGGTGTGACCTGCAGCACCTCGTCGAGCACGGCCTCCACGTGGGCCGCCTCGTTGTAGACGGGGAGGGCGGTCAGGAAGCGGTGCGACGCAGCGGCGTTGATCATCTCTCCTAGTGTAGCGCCGGAAAAACGCCAAGCAACGCGCCGGTCAGGCAGGAAACCAGGCCAGCGGATCGACGTCGGCGCGGCTGGCGAAGCACGTCAGCCCGGGCACGTTTTCGGCGAGCCGCCGGGCCAGTACGCCCATCGAGAATCGTTCGCTAGCATGGTGGCCGACCGCGATGACGGACACTTCCGCTGCCGTTGCGGCGAGGGCGTCGTGGAGCTTGATTTCACCGGTTACGACGGTCGTGCAGCCTGCCGCCCGCGCGGCCGCCACCATCTCGCCGCCACTGCCGCAGATGATTCCCACGCGGCCAGCCAGCCGCCTGGAGTCGCCGGCGATCTGGCAGCCTGCGATGCTGACGCTCGCATCGGCTGCGGCAAGCGACTTCATCAGGTTTTGGGCGAGATCGGCAACGGTGACACCCGCCGGTGCAGCACCGGCGCGGCCGACACCCACAGTCGGTTCGTCCGCATCGGGCTCGAGCGGCATGACATGGTCGAGCAGCATCAATTTGGCCAGCTGATCATTGATGCCACCCGCAGCCGAGTCCCACGCCGTGTGTGAACTCCAGACGGCAATGCCGCTGCCGAGCAGATCGAGCAGCACGCGGCCGGTCGCCGAGTCGTCGGTGATCCGCCCCACCGGCTGAAAGGGGAGGGGATGATGGCTGACGATCATGTCGACGCCGTCCTGCACCGCCTCGCGGGCCACGGCCGCCGTGAGCGTGAGGCAGGTCATCGCGCGACCGATCGTCTCACGGCGGCTGCCGACGAGCAGGCCGACCACATCCCAGTCGGCGGCCAGACGTAGCGGGGCGAGATGTTCGAGCGCGGCGGTGACGTCAGCAAGCGCGGGCATGCGGCGAGGATATACTCGGCCGACCCATGGAACCATCCCGCCTGTCGGTGCCTGCGTTGTCGCTTTCCCGTGACCTGCGGCGGGCGCTCGCCCGCGCGCGAGAACTCGGCGTCCGGGGGATCGAAATTGACGGCCGCCGGGGCATCGCCACGGAGCAGATCACGCAGACCGGCCTACGGCAGATCCGCAAGTGGCTCGACGACGAGGGGCTCGTCGTGTCGGCGGTGGCGTTTCCCACCCGCGGCGGCTATGCCGACACCGATCGGCTCGAGGCCCGGATCGCCGCCACGAAGTCGGCGCTCGAACTAGCCCATGCGCTCGGCGCACAGGTCGTCACCAACCACATCGGCGACATTCCTCCGGCTCCAGCGGCCGACGCCGATGAGCCCGACCATTCCTGGCAGTTGCTCATCGACGTGCTCGCCGACATCGGTGTGTGGGGCCATCGCGTGGGCGCGACGCTCTGCGCCGAGGCAGGGCGGGCGGCTCCAGCCGATCTGCTGCGGGTGATCGCCGCGCTGCCCGACGCGAGCCTGCAGTGTGACCTCGTGACAGGCTCGCTCCTGGTGCATCGTCACGATCCGGTTGCTGCGGTGGAGATGCTTGGTTCCCACATCGGCTTCGTGCATATGACCGACGCCGTTGCCGGATCCTATGCTGGCCGTGGCCGGCCGGCACCGTTGGGCACGGGCGAGGTCGATCTGCCGGCGGTTTTGGGGGCGCTCGAGGAGCGGGCCTACCGTGGCTGGATCGGGCTCGAGCCTGCCGATGAGTTGGCCAGTATGGCGGAGCTTGCCGCGGCGATCGGTCGCATTCTTGCTGGATAGCGGTTCGGGGCTGCCCATGCCCCGTCGCCGGACGTTCGCTTCGGACATCCTGTCTCCGCTGGCCGCCAAGGCCGGCTCTCGGGGCATGGGCAGCCCCTCACGGATCGATCAGCTTTTGAGGAGCCGACACCGACGTCGTGTAGGTGATATTTCCGCGAGGTGGTATTTCGCTTTCAGCGTGATAGGCTTTTTCGCATGCATCGGAATGCACCGATTCACCGGTTCATTGCGTGGCTCTCGCTAGTGGGCTACGGGCTCGTGGCGTCGGGATTGCCGTTGCCACTGGGTGCAGTCGCTCCGGGCGGTGCCAGCCCGGCGGCTGAAAAGCGGCTGGCGGCGAAGGATCGCTCGACGCCGTTTCCCTGTATGGATAAGCCCTGCGGCTGCGTCACGGCCGAACAGTGCTTTACGAATTGCTGCTGCAACACGCCGGCCGAGACGCTCGCCTGGGCGACGGCGCACCACGTCGATCCCGCCGTGATCGCCGCCCTTCAGCGACGGGTGGCAGCGCCGGCTGAGAAGACGGTTGCAGCGTCGTCGTGCTGCTCCGCAAAGCAACAGGCCAGTTGCTGCTCCGCGCCGAGCGAGCCGGCCTGCTGCAGTGAGACTGCTGCAGGCGAGGAAACCGCTTCGCCTGACGTCGAGCCGATGTCGTCGCACACCGTCGTCTTGAAATCGATGCTCGCCTGCGGTGGCATCGTGTCGCAGTGGCTTTCCGTCGGCGGGGCTCCTCCACCACCGGTCGTCGTTGCCGTGGTTTCTGTCACTCCGCTCGTTGAGGCGATTCTACCCGGCGACGCTGTCTTCTCCTGCGTTCGGGCCGCGCCCGACGCGCCTCCTCCCCGCGTGGCCTGAGCCGGCGTTTTTCGCCGCTCGAGTTCTGTTGTTTTTGTCCTGGGTCTGTCGTGGTGTTGCGTCGTGCGCGCCAGCGGATGCCGAGGACCATTCAGCACACGCATTCACCTGAGGAGTCATCATGTTTTTCCGAGAGCGGCCACGGGCGTGCCGCGGCTTCACCCTGGTCGAGTTATTGGTCGTCATCGCCATCATCGGCGTGCTGATCGGTCTGCTGTTGCCGGCCGTGCAGAGCACCCGCGAGGCGGCGCGACGAATGAGTTGCTCCAACAACCTGCGGCAGTTCGGCTTGGCAATGTTCAACTACGAAAGCAGCCAGGGATACTTTCCGCCGACCGATGCCCGCGGCAGTGCAGCCGCCGGTCCGACGGCGACGGGAGGGTGGTCGTTGCATGCCAGGCTCTTGCCGTATGCCGAGCAGTCTACGTTGGCAGATCAGTTTGACTTCAAGCAGGCTGCTTTTACCGGCAACTTCGCCTCCCAGACGCCGAACGGCGCCTTCGCAACGCTCTTCGCGACACCGATTTCGATGCTTTTGTGTGCCAGTGACCCTGCGCCCACGGTGCAGTCCTCGAATGGTTTCAACTACGGCGGCAATAACTACATGGTGAGTTTCGGAAGCGCGACTGCCGACGGTGCTGGACGTTGCTACTGGAATTTTGCGCAGCCAACCGATGGGATCGTCTACCAGGACTCAAAGGTGCGAGTTCGCAATGTCACTGACGGCCTTTCAAAAACCGTGATTGCCAGTGAAGCGGTGCGGAGTGTCGGCAGTGATGCGACATTTTCCAGCGGCCCACCACCG
>JBIKNV010000445.1:0-2958 GCA_044358475.1 Pirellulales bacterium
TGCTGGACCGCAATCGCTGCGTCGCTCGCCCTGTATGCCGCCGGCATGGTGCTGAATGACGTCTACGACGTTGAACTCGATCGAAGAGAGCGGCCGGAGCGGCCGCTGCCGAGCGGAGCGATCGGTGCGACGGCCGCCGGCCGCGTGGGCTACGGACTCCTTGCGACGGGGCTCATCGCGGCGGTGGCGACTGCCTGGCTTGCTGCGACACCCTGGCCGGCGGTGGTGGGCGGACTCTTGGCCGCGGCCGTCTGGCTCTATGACCGATATGCCAAGGCGACGCCGTTTGGCCCCGTCGTCATGGGGAGCTGCCGCGGTCTCAATTGGCTGCTCGGGATGACGGCGGCCGGCGGGCCGACCGTGCCTCATGAATGGCTGATTCCCGTGGGCATGGCCCTCTACGTGGCCGGCATCACGCTCTTTGCCCGCGACGAAGCCGGCCGCGGTGTGGCTGGCAGGCTCGCGGCGGCCACACTGGTGATGGTGGCTGGACTAGTGGTGGCCGGTGCCTATCCGTGGCTGGCGGCCCACGCTCGCACCGGTGACCATTGGAATGTAGGTGGCCCCTGGCTGGCATCGGGCAGGCTGTCGATGTGGCTCATGCTGTGGACGATTCTGGGCGGTTCGATCGTGGCCCGTAACCTCTCTGCGATTGCCACGCCCACGCCGCCCCGCATGCAGCAGGCTGTGGGGAACGCGATCATGTCGATCATCACACTCGATGCGGCGCTCGTGCTCGCCGCCTGCGGGGAGTCGTGGACGATCATCGTGCTCCTGCTCTTGGTTCCCTTCCTCGTGGGCCGGCGGCTGGTCAGCCCCACCTGAAGCCGGCTCTCACGGCCACCATTTCCATGCGCATCGGTTTCAGCACCAACAGCATCGGCGACGTCGATCCCTTGGAAGCAGTTCCGCTGCTCCACGATCTCGGCTATCGGTCGTTGGCGATCACGCTCGACCACGACGTGCTCAATCCATATGAGCCGAACATCACCGATGAGGCTTCCCGCTGGCGGGCGGCCCTCGCAGCCCATGACATGGCATGCGTCATCGAGACGGGGGCCCGTCACCTGCTCGACCCACACCTCAAGCACGAGCCCACGCTCGTCTCGGCAGGTGTCGACGCCCGCGCGCGTCGGATCGATTTCCTCACGCGAGCGATCGACGTAGCATCGATGCTCGGCGCGGAGTGCGTGTCGCTCTGGAGTGGCGTGGTGCGGGATGCCGCCGGTGAGGAGGAACTCTGGCCGCGGCTCACCGCCAGCCTCGCCCCGGTGCTCGAGCATGCCCGCGTGCGGGGCATCGCGATCGGCTTCGAGCCGGAGCCGGGGATGTTCGTTGACACGCTGGCCCGGTTCGGCATGCTGTTGAAAAAAATTGGTGATCCCGATCACCTTCGGCTGACGGTCGACACCGGCCATCTCGTCTGCATGGGCGAATGGCCACCGGAAGACGCCTTGCGGCCCTGGTTCGATCGGATTGTGAACGTGCACGTCGACGACATGCTCGCCTGTCGGCATGATCACCTGCCTTTGGGTGCTGGCGCAGTCGAGTTTTTTCCGGTCATCGCCGCCCTGGCCGACTCGGGCTATACCGGTGGTCTCCACGTGGAGTTGCCGCGGCAGTCGCATCGCTGGTTCGAAACGGCCCGCGAGTCGGCCCTGTTTCTTCGCCGCCTCGTTTCTGAAAGGATTCCCGCATGACCGCTCCCCATGTGCTGCTGCTGTCGATTCCCGGGCTTCGCGCGGAGGATCTCGTCCGCATGCCCACGCTGGCGGCGCTGGCAAAGGAGGGGAGCAGCGCACCGCTCGATCCGGGCTTTCCTGCCGTGACCTGCCCGGTGCAGGCCGCGCTCACGACGGGCGTCTTTCCGGCTGCCCACGGCATCGTCGCCAACGGTCTTGTCGATCGGCCTGCGCACCATCTCGAAATGTGGATCAGCCCTGATGGCGTGCATCGGGCCCCGCGGATCTGGGAGCAGCTGAAGGCTGCCCGGCCGACGTTGCGGACGGCCGCCTGGTTCCTCCTCCAGTCGAAGTACGCCACGGCCGATCTCGTCTGCCTCCCCGCCCCGAAGCACAACGCCGATGGCACCGAGACGATGTGGTGCCACACCAATCCCGAGCCGCTCTACGCGACGCTGCGGGAAAAACTTGGTGAGTTTCCCCTTCACAAATTCTGGGGGCCGATCGCGGGCATCGAGTCGTCGCGGTGGATCGCGCGGAGCTTCATCGAGGCGGCCCGGCCGGCGCCGCCAGACTTCGCGGTCGTCTACCTGCCGCACCTCGACTATGCCGCCCAGCGAACCGGCCCCGACAGCCCGCCGGCCCTTGCCGCCTGCGGCGAACTCGATGCCGAGATCGCGACGCTGATCGCAGACTACCGAGAGATCGTCGGCGTGCAGGAAGCGAAGGAACTGGTCGTACTCGTGGCCGGCGAGTATCGGATTCGCCCGGTCAAGCACACGCTCTTTCCGAATCGGATGCTCCGCGAGGCCGGCCTGCTTGCGGTGACCGAGACACCGGATGGAGAGATCCTTGACATCGCAGCGAGCACCGCCTGGGCGCTGGCCGACCATCAGGTCAGCCACATCTATCTTCGAGACAGCGGTGACCATGACCTCATCGAGCGGGTGGCGGGCCTCTTTCGCGATCAGGCGGGCGTTGCTCGCGTGCTCACCGGCGCTGACCTCGTGGCCGCGGGCCTCACCGCGACCGCCGTTCAGGATCAGGAGAGCCGGTGTGGCGACATCGTCATCGAAAGCACCCCCGACAGCTGGCAGGCGTATCACTACTGGCTCGACGAGGCCAAGGCGCCGGCCTTCGCCCGCACGATCGACATCCACCGCAAGCCTGGCTACGACCCGCTCGAACTGCACATCGACCGAGCCAAGCTGCCGGCCGTGAGCATTCCGCTCGACACGTCGCTCGTGAAGGGTTCCCACGGCGGCCGCGACCGTGC
>JBIKNV010000446.1:0-2957 GCA_044358475.1 Pirellulales bacterium
GGCACGTGGCGCAGAAGATGATCGTGATCACGGCAAGGCCGTGGTGCACTCTGTTTCGGGCTGTCTGCTGCATGCGCGACACCGCCGGGAAGAAGCCTGGGGCGGCGGGAGTGTTCCAGCATGGGCTAGACAAGGCAAGGTGATTTTCGCAACTGCTTGGCGAAAACGTCAGGACCCTGCTGCGGTGGCTCCAGCCGCCTCGAGATAGACCTCGACCTGCTGGCCCACGAACAGGGGCGGCCGGCCGGCGGGGTCGCAGGAATAGATGACCTGGAGAACCCGGGTATCGACCCGCTCGGTGTTGTCGCCGGTGAGCGACTTCTTCGGAACGACGAATGGCTCCACACGGACAAACTCCAGCGGATACCGCTCCTGAAGGCTGCCGCGGGGCACTGCGGTGGCTTTGGCAGTCTCGGTAAACCGCGAAATGTCAAACTCGTCGATATCCACGCGCACGTGCAGCTTCTCGATATTGCCCAGCACGATGAGCGGCTGCCCGGGCGGAGCGCCCACGAATTCACCAGGCCGCACGTTCACCTGGAGCACCTGACCGGCCACGAGCGCCCGCACGATGAGCCGGTCGAGTTCGATCTCAATTTTTGCCACCTCCGCCTCGGCCCGGCCGACGCCGGCCCGGGCAATGTCGCGGTCATACTCCCACGAGCCGGCTTTGAGGAGATTGAGGTCGGCCTGCGTCCGCTCGAGGTTGGCCTGCACGGCTGCGAACGCCTCGCGGCGGGCGATCAGCTCCTGCTCGGTGGTCACTTTGCGGGCGAATGTTTCTTCGGCCCGCTTGAGGGCGTCGGTTTCGCGGGCCACGGCCGCCTTCGCCTCGTTGACCTGCGCGACGAGCACCGGCACCTTTTCCTTCCTGGGCTCGGCCTCGAGTCGAGTCAGTTCGCTCCTGGTCGTGGCGAGCGCCGCCCGCCGCACGGCCAGTTCCGCCAACAGGTCGCGGTCATCGAGCCGAAAGAGCGGCGCGCCGGGCGTCACCTCGTCGCCGACCTTCACATGCACCTGCACCACCACGCCCGGCGTCGCCGAGCCGACGGCGATGTTCTCGGTCTGGGCCTCGACGACTCCGGCGGCGGCCACGGCATCGGCGAACGGGCTCCGGGCCGGCTGGATCGGCGGAGGCGGGTTGCGGGGCACACGCCGCGTTGACCAGACATACCACCCGGCGAAGGCGAGCAGCGACAGGGCGACCGCCGGCAAGACGAACTGGGTGACGACATCGCCGAGGGTCCGGCGTCGGGTAAGTCGCCGGCGGGGCGGAACTTGAGACGTGGGAGGAGGTTGGTGGGCTACCGACATGAACGTCATGGTACGTATCCCGCCGCCACCCTGCCATGGCAGCACGGCGACCAAGCCTTGCCGCTGCATGCATTTCCCACCGCGACGATCGGTCGCCCCGTCACAGCGAGAAGTCGATGTCTCCCTGCCCGTCGGACGTTCGCTGGCCGTCCCAGCCGAGGATGCGGAAGGCTGTCAGGGATCGGCCGGGGCTCGGTGGCGGAGTCCACCGAACGAGGTCCTGCGGACTGATCAGGCGGAACGCCATCTGCCGGAGCAACTCCGCGGGGTTGCTGGTCGTGATCGGTGTCAGGATGTTGACCCACCGCGAGCCGTCCCACTTTTCCACGGTGCCGGCCACGACCGAGCTGACCAGAAACCGCGTTCCCTGCTGCGGCGTGGAGACACTGGCTCCGAGCAGATCGGTGTAGCTGAATGCGATCGGCAGCGGCCCCATCGTGCTGCCGCCCAGTCGGACGGTCGTAGACCGCCGCAGCTGCGGGCGGTTCATCAACCGGGCAACCAGCAGTTCGGCCGTTGCCTCCGCCGTGAACTCGCCATCGAAGACCTCGATTTCCATCTCCACCACGGAATTTCCGGCCACGATCGGCGTGTAGCGGATGCCGCCGAGCGAACCGAAGTAGGCGTTGAGCGCGGTCGGCGTGCCGGTGAATGTGCGGGCTGTTTCCGTGCCACCAACCGCGACCTGGGGTGTGCTCGTCGCGGCAAATGCGCCCTCCGGCACGCGGAGTGTGACCGTGAGCGGATCGGAGTCGGGGTCGCTGAAGGACGTCACCGCCGCCGGCCACTGCAGATCGCCCGCGCGGCCCGCAGTCAGCCGGAACACCGGCGGCGGCACGACCGAGGGAGCCTCGTTCGCATTGGTCACCCGCACGATGACCGGCGTCTCCACGGAGCTGATGCCACCCTGCGCGGCGATCACCGTGAATCGATAGTCAGCCTTGGTCTCGAAATCGGCGGACGTTTGCAGTCACATCGATCGTCACGAGCGCGGCATCGTCGCCAAGCCCCTGCTTCAGGCTCCACACCGGCGCTGTCATGTCTGGTGGCGTCGGAGTGAGATAGACGACCGTGGCCGGATCGGCATTTTCCGGGAAGAAGACCGAAGCCGCCTGGTAGACCGCCTGCACTGCCGCCACGCCTGAGATGCTCTCTGCGCGCCACACGCTTTCGTTGGCATCGACCAACCCGGCGACAATCGTCACCGGCGGCGGGGTCGGACCAGCCACATCCCTTGTGGTCAGCACCGTCGTGATGAGTTCGGGATCCGCCAGATCGACCGGTGCCGAGGAACCACCGCTGATGATTTCACTCGCCAGATTCCCGATCACGGCATCGGCGTCGATCTCGGCGTTCGTCGCGACGACGATGATGTTGGCGACGCTCGCCGCCGCCTTCTGGACGGCAACCGCTGTCGCGTCGCCCTCCGGCTGCGCCAGCGGATCGTAGGTCGTCAGCGTGACGTCGCTCGGCAGCGCGAGACGGGTTCGCACCATCTGCTGGGCTGCGGCCACGGCGGTGGAGAGCGCATCCGGATCAGCTGGTGGCGGACCGGGAAGGGCCTCGACGACAGCGGTCACCAGCGTGGTCAGCGGATTGATGACCAGCGAGCCGGCCGGCGCGGTCAGTGTGCCGACGAACGG
>JBIKNV010000447.1:0-2953 GCA_044358475.1 Pirellulales bacterium
TCGGCACGGCCCTTGGTGACAAGCATGCCAAATTACTGCGGCGTTATGTCGACCGGATCGTCCTGGTGCTCGATGGCGATGATGCCGGCCGACGACGCACCGACGAGATTCTCGACGTGCTGCTGGCCGAGGCGGTCGACCTGCGGATTGCCCGCCTCCCGACCAACGTTGATCCCTGCGACTTCATCCTCGAACATGGGCGGGAGGCCTTCGAAACGCTCCTCGAGTCCGCAGTCGATCCGCTCGACTACCGTCTCGACGAGGCCGTTGCCCGACTGCCACGGGATGCCAGCGACGAGGCACTGCTGGCCGCCGTCGAAAGCGTGCTGTCGGCGCTAGCCAACGTGTCACCGCGGTCGCCGATCTCCCCATCACAGCGACGGCTTCGTGAAGACCAGGTGATCGGCCGACTCGTACGACGGTTCGGGCTGTCCCGCGAGGTGCTGCGGTCGCGGCTCGTCGAACTTCGTGGCCGGCGGCCGGCGGCTGCTGCAGCGGAGTCGCCCGCCGACGCCCCATTCCTCCCCACCAGGCTTCCGGCCTGGGACCGGGAGGTGATCGAGGTGCTCGTGGGCGTGCCCGAAGGTGCGGGGCTCATCATCCGCGAGGTCGAAGCCTCCGAGCTCGAGAGCGGTGCAGGCCGGGAAGTGCTCGAGGCGGCCCGTCGACTGCATGATGGGGGCCGGATCGTCGCCCTCTCCAATCTGCTCATGGAGATTCCCGACCCGCGTTTGCAGAGCATGCTCGTCGCTGTCGACGAGGAAACCATCCAGCGCGGCCCGGTCAACACTCAGGAACGAATCGACCACCTGCAGGACGCCCTGCGACGCCGCTCCGCCGAGCGGCAGGCGCACGCGAGCGCGCGACAACTGAAAACCTCCCGGCTGGATCCCGGCTCGGAGGCCGCACTTCTGGAGCAACTCGTCGTGCAACGACGGGCTGCTCAGGGCATGACCAATCCCAAGGAAGGGTGAGGATGCTCGTCTCGTTGCTGCAATCGGCTCCGCGGACGGACGTGACCCACGTTCTCCCCGGTGTCGGGGGGCGGTGCGAGTGACGGTACGATGGTAAAGGAGAACCTCGACATGAGCGCACGCGTCAACAGGCTGGCCAACGGTCACGACCACTCGAATTCCCAGGCTGCTCCGCCGGCCTCCACCGGGCCGCTCGGCCACGGTGACCTTGAACTGTTGTCGTTGATCGCCGCCGGCAAAGCCCGAGGGTATCTGACGTTTGATGAGGTGAATTCGTACCTGCCTGACGAGGCCGTCGATCCGGAAAAGATCGACGCGCTGCTCGTGGCTCTCGAGGAGCAGGGCATCGAGTTGCTCGACAGCCCGCCAGCCGACGAAGCCGAGACGCCCGCCGTGGGCCGTGCCGTTGCCGCTGCCGCAAAGCCGGCGACACCACGCCGCGACGAGGCGATCACCACACCCCCGTCGAACGCGGGCAACGACCCGATCCGCATGTACCTGGCCCAGATGGCCGAGATCCCGCTGCTCACCCGCCGCGAGGAGATCTCGCTCGCCAAGCGGATCGAGGTCACTCGCAAGCGGTTTCGTCGCGCCATCCTCGGCTGCTCCTACTCGATGCAGGCCACCGTTGACACCCTGCGTCGGGTGCACGAGGGCAACCTTCCCTTTGACCGCACGATCAAGGTCTCACTTACCGAGCGGCTCACCAAAGAGCAGATCCAGGCCCGCATGCCCCACAACCTGGCCACGCTCGACGACCTGATGGCCCGCAGCAAGGACGACTTCCGACTGCTCATCAGCACGCGGACCAGCGACGACGATGCCAAGGCCGCCCGGCAGCGATTCCGTCGCGCCCGGGCCAAGGCGCTCACGCTCGTCGAGGAGCTCAGTCTCCGAACTCGTCGCGTGCAGCCCCTCATGAAGGTGCTGCGGGGCATGTCTGCCCGCATGGACAGGATCCAGCAGGACTTGCGGGCCATGAAGGAGGGCTGTCTCTCCACCGACGACCGGGCCGACATGCGGAAGGAACTTCGCGACCTGATGCTTGCCACCCAGGAAAGCCCGCGGTCGCTCCGCACCCGCGTCGGCATGCTCGACAAACTGCGGGACGAATACGAGGCCGCCAAACGCAATCTCTCGGCGGCCAACCTCCGGCTCGTGGTCTCGATCGCCAAGAAGTATCGCAACCGTGGCCTGTCGTTCCTGGACCTCATCCAAGAGGGCAACACCGGCCTGATGCGGGCGGTTGACAAGTATGAGTACCGCCGTGGCTTCAAGTTCTCGACATACGCCACCTGGTGGATCCGGCAAGCAATCACGCGGGCCATTGCCGATCAGGCCCGCACGATCCGCATCCCGGTGCACATGATCGACGTGCTCTCCAAACTGCGAACCACGGCCAAGAAGCTGCTCCACGAACTCGGCCGTGAGCCGTCGCCGGAAGAGATCGCGGAGGCGGCGGGTGTGGGCCTCGAGGAGGCCCGCCGCGTGCTCGACATGGGACGGCAGCCGATGAGCCTCGACCGTCCAATCGGCGAGAGCGAAGACGCCAGCTTCAGCGAGTTTGTCGAGGATGAATCGACACAGAGCCCGACGCAGTCGACAACGAACGAGCTGCTCAAGGATAAGATCGAGTCGCTGCTCAAGACGCTCACCTACCGTGAACGGGAAATCATCAGGCTGCGATACGGCCTCACCGACGGCTACACATACACGCTCGAGGAGGTGGGGAGGATCTTCCGTGTCACCCGCGAGCGGGTGCGGCAGATCGAGGCGAAGGCCGTGAAGAAGCTCCAGCATCCTGTCCGCTCGAAGCAGCTGGAGAACTTCTTGGAAACGTCCCTGAACTAGTTGCTTTGCCGGCTCTCGGCGGCCAGTCATGGCAGGAGACCATGCGCGGGAGTAAACTCTCGGTTCGACCCCCGAGAACTCCGCATGGCCGTTGCCACCTCATCCGAAACGCTTCGCACGCTTCACCG
>JBIKNV010000060.1:0-10452 GCA_044358475.1 Pirellulales bacterium
CTGCCCGATCTGATTCGTCGTGGTCGGGAGCCTGCGGTGGGCATCACGGCCCACGAGGCGACGATCACGCTGCGGATCGCCGCTCGCGGTGTCGACGAGGCGGCCTGCGCGGCCGCGATCGCGCCGGTCGAAGCCACGATCCGTGAGTGTCTCGGACCGCTCGTCTTCGGCACCGGCGATGACGACGTGGAGGATGCCGCCGTGCGCTCGCTCCTCGCGGCCGGCCAGACGCTGGCATCAGTCGAGATCGGCACCGTCGGCCGCGTGGCAGCCCTGTTCGCCCAGGCGATGGCTCGCACGACGGCAGGGGAACGCACGCCGGCGGTGTCTGTGGGCTACCGCGGTGGCCATGTGCTCGTGCCCGAGGAAACGCCACAAGGCGACACAGACGCCAGCCTGCTCGCCGAACGGGCACGCTCTGAGTTTGGCACCGCGATCGGCCTCGGTATTGGGGCGGAGCGGCCTGCCACCGACGGGCGGTGGGCGATCGACATCGCAGTGGCCGATGCCGACGGTACCCGCACCATCGAGCATGTCATGGGCGGGGGGCCTGCTCTCACGCTCGCCCGCGCGGCGAAGACGGCCGTCGATCTTGTGCGGTACCGGCTTCGTGAGGCCGAGAGTTCGTGATGGGTATCGGACGAGGCATGGGGAGTGGATCGATGTCGGCGAATCAACGCACGCTGCTGCTCTTTGGCGGACTCGTCTTTCTGGTCGGCCTGATCGCCTGGCCGTCGTTCATGGGACGGGTGCAGTATGCCCGCACGCGGGCGGAGTTGCGGGCGATTCGCGACGCCGCCAGCGGTGCCGAAATGACGACAGTGGGCAAGTTGTTCACGACGCTCGCCCGCGTGATCGGCCCGACGGTCGTGAACGTCACCGCCGAGCGGCGGGTGGGTTCGCTGGTCGATGAGATCGCGGCACTGCGGGAGGGGGCGGTCGCCGGATTCACCGATGAGTCGGTCGGCTCGGGAGTGATCATCGATCCTGCTGGCTGGATTCTGACGAACTACCATGTGCTCGCCCAGAGCGACGACGTGATGGTGACGCTTGCCGACGGTCGGCGGTTCGTGGCCGAGGTGGTGGGAGCTGATCCGGCCAGTGACTTGGCTGTCGTGCGGATCGACGCCACGAATCTCCCGCATGCGGCCTGGGGCGATAGTGACTCCGTCCAGGTGGGTGAAATGATCTGGGCAATTGGCAACCCTTTCGGCCTCGACCGCACGCTCACCTATGGGATCGTCAGCGCCGTCGGTCGCCGCGGGGTGCTCGACGATCCCTATCAGGAGTTTTTACAGACCGACGCCTCGATCAATCCAGGCAACTCCGGGGGGCCGCTCGTCGATGTGCATGGTCACGTGATGGGGATTACGACAGCGATCGTGGGGCAGGATTTTCGGGGCATCGGATTTGCGATCCCGAGCAATACGGCGCGGGCGGTGTACGAACAGATTCGGAAACATGGCCATGTCGAGCGTGGATACATGGGCCTGGCGCTCCGTCGGCTGACGATCCACGATGACCGCGCCGATGGTCAGGCGGTACGGGGGGCGGCGGTCGATGCCGTCGATTCGAACTCGACAGGGGCGGCGGCGGGGATGCAACCGGGCGACGTGGTGGTGGCGTTTGACGAGGCGCCGGTCGACGATCCGGCGGCACTCGTGCTGATGATCATGCGGACGCCGATCGGCACCGAGGTGCCGCTCACCGTGCTCCGCGACGGCAACGAGAAGGAAGTGAAGGTCCGCGTCGGCCGCCGCCCGTGGTAGGGGGCACCAACCCTTTCACGGCTGAGCGGTTGATGAGTCGCCGGCAGGATCGTCATCGGACGATGCGTCTCCGCCGGGGAGATCGTCGAGCATCTTCGTGAAGTTAAAGTCGCCGAAGCCGCCTCCCGTCAGGCCGAAGGAGTCGCCGTCGGCTTTCGTCTGGGCCGACCCAGCGGCAGATGGTGTGGACGACTCAGCCGCTGGCGCGGCAGCTGATGTCGAGGGCACAGCCCGTTGCTGTGGCGTGCCCTGAGGCCGCGCCCGCAGCCGCTCCGAGACGCCTGCCAGCCACTCCGGACTGGGGAAGGCGTAGGGGCGGAACTTTTCGAGCGTTCCGGTCTCCTCGTGGATGAACAACGCCCGTTGCGGGCCCAGTTTGCTGGCCGCCGGGCTGTCGATCAGCTGGCTCGAGTCGCTGCCGCTCATCTGGAACACTGTCCGCAGCTCAAACTCCTTGATCGCACCGCGATCGAACGTTCGCATGAGGTTCGTGAGCGAGTCGCACCAGATGATCGCGTGGATGCCCACCGGCGGGCCGTCTCGCAGGATCGTGGCGAAGTGCTCGGCAGGCCCTGCCTTCTTCTCGCTTCCGAACGAGAAACCGAAGCCCCCTTCTTCCTTCCGCAGTTCGCGGAACCGGCCGAGATCGCGGATCACGAGAAACACCGCCTCACCATCGAGCACCTGGCTGTCGATCCGCCGCTGCACCTCGCCGGCAAGCCGCTCGAGCGCATCAGCCACTCCGAGCCGTCCTGCCACGTCGATTTCATGCGGCAGCGAGTTGGCGAGCGTGGCCAGCATGATGTCGGGCTTCTCTTCGGCGATCGCCGGCTCCAGCAGCACGAACCGCGCCGCCTTGCCGAGCGCTCCGTGAGGATGCGGGTCGTGCCCGACGGCGAGGCTCACCATCGCCATTGCCAGCAGGCTCGTGCCGAGATCCTCCCGCTGGCCGACAATGAGCAGGTTGGCGCCCCCCTGACGGCGGAAGATAGCGGCGGTCGGATCCTTGATGGCGATCGCGTCGCCGATCCACGCGAGCGGTGCGACGAGTTCCCGGCCATGCACCGTGCCCGCTGCGAGCAGTTCCGTCAGGAGCGGGTTCCCGGCAGGGTCGGCGGCCTCGTTGCCATCGAACACGATCCGCGGCACCTGCGGAATGTCGGTCCGTCGGTCGGCGAGGGCCCGCAGAGCGCCAAGATAGCGCTCCCGTCGCTCGTCGTTGAGAAACACCACCTGAAACGGATTATTGCCTGCCACCATGCCGTTGGCGTCGTTGTAGATCGCCTCGCCAGGCCGCGTCAGGAGCCGCGCGGCGGTGTTGTCTTCGGAAAGAATAAGACTCGAATCGGCCTCGTTGCACTGCAGCGCCACGCGGATTGCCATCTGGCCCATCGTGGCCCGCGGCAGGCTGTACGACCCGCCGAGTGTCTGCGAGCCGAGCAGCACGTGCATGCCGAAGGCACGGCCCTGGCGGACGAGGCGGTCGAGAATGAGCGACGCATCCTGGGCGATCTTGTCGTCCTCGACGAAGATCTCCTGAAACTCATCGATGATGAGCAGGATTCGCGGCATCGGGTCGGCGTGGCCGGTCTTCCGGAAGCCGGCGACATCCTGCACAGACAGTTCGCGGAACAGGTCACCGCGACGCTTGAGCTCACGGTCGAGTTGTTCAAGCACCGATAGGCCAAACTCGCGCTCACTCTCGATGGCGATCACACGGGCATGGGGCAGGGCATAGTGGTCGTAGAGCTTGAACTCCACACCCTTCTTGAAGTCGATCAGATAGAACTGGATTTCGTTGGGGCTGTATTGCAGCGCGAGGCTCGTGATCATGGCGTGCATGAGCGTCGACTTGCCGGAGCCGGTCTTGCCGGCGATCAGGGCATGCTGGCTCGTACCCTTGCCGAGCTTGAGATACTGCAGCTTCTTGGCACCTGCCGGTCCGAGCGGGGCGAGGACCTCGCTGGCCGTGCTGCCCTGCCACCACTGATCCTCCGGCGGCGCGACGCGGTCGAATGGCACCTCCACCCGCTTGGCCGCCTTGGCCGCCCTGCCGACCCGCTGGATGATCTCGGTAAAGACCGCATCCGATGGGGCCGACTCGACCGTAAGCGGCCACTGTGAGTATTCCTCGTCGCACCAGCTGAACTTTCCATCTTTGAGGATCAGCGTGGTGGACAGCCTGTTGAGATCGTCGAGACTGAAGCCGGATGGCATCAGCTGGCGGGTGTCGACCGAGACGATGACATAAACGCCACAGCGGGCCCCGCTGGCGGCGATGCTCATCAGCCGGCGGGCGCTCGTCTCGGTGAAGTTGGCCGGGAAGTTCGCGATGACGACGAACCGGTAGGGCTCGGGAACCTCCGCCTCGGCGTTGTACGCGCCGATCGATTCGTATTCGTTGCGGAGGTATTTCTGAATCACCACCTCCATCTGTTCGCTCAAGTCGCCAAGCCGCTCCTCGATCTGCTGCGGCTCGGTCCAGATGCGGCTGGTGACGAGCAGTTCGTCGTGGTCGGCAAGGTGCATGAATCCAGCGAACTGCTTGCCCAGGCCGAGGGGATCGATGATCGTGAAGCGGCTCTGGCCCGGTGGAATGCCGGTGGCGATCCGTAGCGTGAGCGCCTGGAGCATGCCGGAGGCAATCTCCTGCTGATCGGCAGTCGTCTTGATGAGGAGTGCGGCCCGCTGCGGGAAGGGAAGCGTGGCAGGCTGAGGCCACTCGATGGGTCCGAACGTGTTGAGCTCGGGCGTGGGGGATACACCGCCGGTAATCGCGCGGAGCGACAGGGCGAGGCTCCCAAATCGCAACCCTGGCGGTGCCTCGGTGGGCAGTGGCACGTCGGGCTTGGCCAACTCGCTCCACGGGAGGAACGCCGCAGCATCGATGGCGTTGGCCTCGTCGTATACGGCGGCCGTCTCGGTGCGGGCGGCCCGCCAGGCAGCCACCATCGCGGCCTGCTCGAGGTCCTTCTGCAGGCTCTTGTGCAGCGTCTCGATGGCCGCGGGGTACTTCTCTTCGGCCTTCTTTCTGGCGGCGGCCTGTTTCTCGTCGATCGTCGCGCGATGTGCCGCTACCTTTGTTTCCAGGTCGGCGGCCGCCTTTTCCCGCTTCGCGACCACGGCCGCCAGACCAGCCTTCAGGGCCGCCTTGCGCGTGGTGATCTCCTCCTTGATCTCCTCCTCGGCCTGCCGCACTTGGGCGTCGCGCCGCTTGGCTATGAACTCCGTCGAACGGGCCAGGAGGCGGCGGGCCGTCGTGATCTCTCCGACGAGTTCTTGGTGCATGGCCGAGACCTGTCCGCGGACCGCTCGACGAGTTCGCGAGAGCCACCACATCCCACCACCGATGCCGGCTCCGATGATGAGCGCCGCTACCCCGCCGGCGGCAGCGAGCACGATCGGCAGCCCCAGCTCGGCAGCTTGCGCACCGAATGCCGCGGCGCCCGCCGCCATTACGCCGATCACCAGCGGCAGGCCGATGATGGTGGCCTGCACGCCGCCGGCGAATACCCGCTTCGCCGCGGGCAAGCCGCAGAGGACCTTCGTTTTTTCGACGATGCCCGCCGCGAGGCCTTCGAGTGCCTTGAGCACCTCGACCCCCTTCGGGACATCATCTGCAGGCTCGTCCGCCGCCGCTGCCGCTCCGTCGCCGGTGGTGCCTCCGCCGCAGGTGGCGACGAACGACCGGCTGTGGCTATCGCATTCGTCGATGGCGGTCGCGATCTTGGCCAGTTCCTGCTCCGACTTCTGGAACAGCCGCTGTGGTTTCTTCTTCTTTTCCTTGGCGACCTCCCGTGACGAGCTTTCTTCGAACTGGTCGTCTTCGAGGAGTTTTTTTTCCTGAGCATCCGACTGACGACCAACCTGCGTTGCAAACTGGGTTCTCTGCTCTTCGAGCTTGCTCCGCTCGGCAGCAGCCTTGGCCTCGATCTGTGCCAATGTGTCTGCATATTCCTTGGTGAGCGATGCGATCGCGGCGTCCCGCTCCCGCCCGGTTGCGGCGGTTGCGGTTTGCTTCTCCTCCTGAGCTGCCCGCACGGCCGCCTCGTACTCCGCGCGGATTCTCTCTTCATTGGTCGCCCGTTCCGCAGCCGCCTGACGGAGAATGGCCAACTGGGAACGGAGGAAAGCAGCGTCGTAGGAGCGGGAATTCATCGGCGGTGGAGATTCCATGAACAAGCGCGGAGGGGAGTGAAAAGCGGAAGTGGAGATCGATCAGTATTCGCCGGTGTCGCTGGCATCGCGGATGGCCCGCGAGAGCACCTCGGCCAGGCGGCCGACGGCTTCGAGCGTCTGTTTGACGTCGGGGGTGAGGGGCTCGATGTGCTCTTTGTGAAATGCCTTGCTGGTGGCGTCGTGCCACGTCTCCTGGGCCGACTCCCACTTGAGCAGCAACTGCTTCAGGGCCAGCGCCATCTTGGAGGCGCCGCTCGACAGGTCGCCAACGTGCATGAGCTAGGTGCTTTCGCGAGGGGAGGGGGACTCCGGCACGACCGGACCCGCGGGAGCCGGCACGTCCGCGGGTCGTGTCATCGACGGACCGCCGGATGAACCGGCCGTCGAGGCGACCGCCCCTGGCCCAGTCGTCGACGTGTAGGCGTCGAGGGCCCTGAGCATCTGGTCGAGCCGGGCCATCGCCTTCGGACAGTCAAGGTCGATCACCTCTCGAAACCGCACAAGACGTACGCAGGTCTCACGAAACTGCTGCTGCACCATCGGCGTCCACCGCCGGACGAGCTCCGCTTTCTGCTCGGTATACTCCAGACGCCGCCGGGCCTTCTCGAGAGCCTTTTTTTCTTCGATGCACGAGGGCTGATTCTCGCCCACTTTCTTGAAGGCACGGCAGTGCTCGAGATCCTTGATCGCCTTGTTCACCTGATCGGCCGCCCGCCGCACCTCCGCCTTCCAGTACGCGGCCTGATCGACCGTGATCCAGTCGACAGCCCGTTGGGACTGGATCTCGATCTCGGAGAGGCCCTGAGAAGTCTCGTGCGCGAAGGCCGCCAGCGCCGTCTTGACAAAGGCGAGCGTGTCGGTCGATTTGACGTCGGCCTGAGTGGACATGGTCTTGCATCCGCGGCGCCCGCGGCTACCGCTGCTGCTGATACTCCTCGACGCGTTCCGCCTTGCGGATCAGGTAGGGCACGTATTCACCCGTCGCATCCACGAACCGAGCGAACGTGGTGAGCTGCTGCTCGAACTCCTCGGCAAACTTCTGCTGCTCGCTGTCACGCCAGGTGGCTCCAAGAGCCGCAAGCTGCCGCTGGACCATCTGCATCTGGGTCATCACCTCCTCGCTGAAGTGCCGCAGCCGCGCGGCAAACCGCCGCAGTTCCGCCGGATCGACGATGGCCTGCCCCATGATCGTGCCTCCCCCCAAGAATGTGAATGCTGTGCTGCGTGATGCCACTGATGCCGACCGCGGAGACAACCGCGACGGCTCTCCTCGGCCCTCCATCCTATCGCGCAGCCCGGGGCGACGGACAGTCATGCAGGCCGCTGTGCGGCAGGAGGCAGACAACGTAGACTCGAGGAATAGCTCGAAGCGTCGCTTTTCGGACAGCTCACCCCTCACACGGTCCTCATCATGTCGCGTCCTGCCGCCCCCGGTTCTGACCCCGCCGCTGCCGCCATTGAAGCCTCTGTCGAGCCAGCGCTGGGATGGCATGTCACACATTCTTTCTACCGGTTCGACCATGCGGCGTTGGCTGCCATGCCGACCTGCGAGCGGGCTGCCGGGATTCGGGAGTTCGTGGCGGCCCTCGATGGGCAAGAGGATGCCGGCTCCGGGGAGCGGCCCCGCCGCATGCAGTGCTGGATCGTGCCCGGTCACAAGGCCGACTTCGGCATCATGGCCGTCGACCCCTCACCCCAGCGCGTCGACGCCGTGCATCAGCGGATCATCTCAGGTCGCCTCGGCGGAGCGATTGTGCCGACGTACTCGTTCGTGAGCCTGACGGAGGTGAGTGAATACGTTCCCACGGTGGAGCAGTATGGCCAGCGGCTGATCGAGGAGGGTGAATCACCCGACAGCGCAGCCTACAAGGCGAAGGTGCAAGGCTACGCCTCCCGTGAGGACGCCATGCGGCGGGCCCGGTTGGAGCCCGACTTTCCGCCCTGGCCCAACGCCTGCTTCTATCCGATGAACAAGAAGCGGAAGGTCGGTGAGAACTGGTTCGCGCTTCCCTTTGCCGAGCGGAGCCGGCTGATGGCCGAGCATGGCCGGACCGGCATGTCGTTTGGTGGCCGGGTGTCGCAACTCATCACAGTGAGCGTCGGGCTCGACGACTGGGAGTGGGGCGTGACGCTCTGGGCGAAGCGGCCCGACTTCCTCAAGGAGATCGTGTATACGATGCGATTCGACGAGGCGAGCGCCCGCTACGCCGAGTTTGGACCGTTCTACACCGGCTACATCGCTACGCCGGCCGAGATCCTGTCGCATTGCCGTCTGACGTAAGGGCGATCATTCACTCTTCGACAAGAGGATCTCCACCTCGGTGCCGACGGGGGGCACGCGTCCTTCGAAGGCCTCGAAGAGCAGGGCTTCGTTGGACTGGGTGCTCGGGATCGGGAGGTCGAGCATCGCCGTGGGGAAGTTGGACAGGCAGATGAGATCGCCGCCATCGGCCTGGTAGTACTCCTTGCCGTCGACAGGGTCGGTCCAGAAGCTGCTGCCGGCGAACACCCACTCTTCCTTCATCGCGGTGCCAGACCGCGTGTCGCGAACCCACTCTTGTGCGGGCACGACCTGCGTGTCGCCAGCAGGATTCTTCCACCGCATCTGCACGCGTACGACGGCCCCGGTCGCCGCGACGTACTCGGGATCAAAGGAGACCGGGCGACCGTGCTGGAGGCCGATGGCCAAGAGCGCCGTGTGGACCAGTCGGGCCGATGACCTGACCGCCACCAGCGACTCGTAGTCTTTCGTGTCTTTGGGGCAGGCAAAGTATTCGATCGGTCCCTTGTCGAGACAGACCGTGCCGCCGACGACGACCTGCTTGGTGGCGAGGTCGATCCAGACCTCGTCGGTCAGCGAGAGACGCTTGAGCTCAGGATGACGATCGGGTGCGGGCGGTTCCGCCCCCAGCGAGGCCCGGCCCATCCCAGCCAGCGCCACAACGACCGCGACGAGCCACCGGTTCACCAGGGAGGCGATCATGGGGGCCCGGAAAGCATGCAGCGGAGAAATCATGGTATGGCCCTCGAGACGGCGGCGGGGGAGACCGGTCGTGGAACGAGACTCACCGCTTCGGTACGATACCGCGTCATGGGTGATCCCGCCCGACGATCATACGCCTCCGGCCGCCTTTGGCACGCCTGCCAGCCTGGCCCGGTCGCCCTGCATGGAGCCTATGCATGACTGCCACCAAGGACTCGACCGCAAAGAAGCGAAAGACCAAGGAGCGAAAAAGGGGGGCTGATCGTGGGGCAGACACCGACTCCAACGGCGCACCGCCCCCCGCTGAATCCTGGTCGGCCGAATCGGCCCCTGTTGGCCGCACCACCCGCCGGGAACCACCACCGCCGGCCGTGAAGGGCAGGGCGGCCTCCGAGCGGATTCGTGAACTCGCAGAGCGCTGTGAGTTGCTGCAGACCCGCCGGCAGCTGCGGTCGCTGGCGCGGCTCGTTGCTGCTCGGCCGAAAAACGTGCGGGGCCTGTCGTTCGTGGAAACGGCCATTGGTGAGTGCCTCGAAGAGTCCGACCAGGCAATGGCCGTTCGCGACCAGTGGTTGTTGCGGGAAGCGGCGGTGTGGGGACTCGCCTGGCTGGCTCGTTCGCGACGGGCGGGTGGATCGGCCGGCGGCCTCCTCGAGCAGGCCGTGCGTCGGGCTTCAGGAGCCGCAACGGCGTTGGCGGACCGAGACACAGCGCCGGCGGCGTTCGTGCTCACGCTGGCCCGTCTGTTTTGCGACATCGAGGCCTGCCGACTCACCGAGGCGGGAGCGACGTCCGCTCTCGAAGAAGAGATCGGACGCCTCGTCTCTGACGAAGGCTCGTTGGGCTTGAGCGGCTCAGCTGCGGTGATCAACAGAATCTGTCGGTGGGCGCGGTGCCGCCAGCTTGGCCTCGATACCGGAGGCCTGCCATGGGATCGTGCCACCGAGCAACGGTTCACCACCTGTCTTGCGACGGGGTTACGACTGCTTGGCGGACGGGGCAGGATGCTCGTCGGCGTGGGGCGGCTGCCTCTGCCCCTTACGAAGCCGCTGCTGGATGCGGCAACCCGCTGCACGGAGCGGCGTCGGGTCCAGCGGACGGCCCGGGCTCTGGCTTCGGGCACGAACCGCAAGGCGGTTGCCAAGGGACTGCTCGCCTGTGACCAAGACGACCAAGAGGCCGCCGTGGCGATCCTGCGTTCGGGCTGGGCTGCCGACAGCCTCCGGGTACTGGTGGAGTATCGCAATGCGATGCCCCGTCTGGAGCTGGCTATCGGTGATCGGCTGCTGCTTGACGGCGAGTGGCGGTGGGAGGTGACCTGTGACGGCGAGTCGTTGCCGGCCGAGGGGCCGTGGGAAACCAATTGCCTCGAGACAAAACAAGGCGCCGTCTTCTTCGAGATCAAGGCGCCGCTGGCCGGTGGGCTGCAGTTCGAGCGGTCGGTCACGCTGCTGACAATCGACCGCGTGGTACTTCTGGCCGATGCCATCACCCGTCGGGACGGACGGCCGCCGGCTGGCG
>JBIKNV010000450.1:0-2928 GCA_044358475.1 Pirellulales bacterium
TCGATCGCAATCATGACTCGCTATGTCCATAGATGGCTTCCCGCACGGCGTCCCAGCCTTTGCCTCTGAACTCCGGCTGCAGGCCCTCTCCGCGGTATGTCACGGGCTCGACCGGCTGTCGCTTCGAGGCCGACGAGCGGCCGAGAATCTCGCGAAGCCCCGCTTCGATGAGGCTCCGCAGGGTGGTTTGGGAAGCCTTGGCCTCCTGCTTAGCTCGGAGCAAAAGATCATCGGCAATATCTATGGTTGTCTTCATATGGGTAACCATATTTAAGGCCGTCTGTCGTGTCAAGCATTGCCTGAACGTGAGCCGCCACGGCATCCTGCTTCCGGATCGATTCCACCGAGACTATGAGGAGATCCACGGCATCACGCCCGCATCTGGCAACGATCGCCGTGCTCGTTGCCATGGCGTTTGCGGCCCTCTACTGGGTGCACGATGAACCGCTCCTGCGGCATCTGGGCGCCGTGGCGACGACGCGGCGGTTTGGCCCCACGCTCTATCGCCACGAGGCGATCCGCGAGGCGCTCGATGCGGTGGTCCGCGATCCGGAGAGTGCCCGGGCCAACCGGCTGAGCGTGCTGTTGGGCAATCATCTCTTTCCGCAGTCGATGACGGTCACGCACGTGTTGTGGGCGATGTTTGGCATCCTGCCGGTAGGGGTCGTGCAGCCGCCGCATCGGCACCAGTCGGTGGCGGTCGATCTTGTCGTCGACGCCAAGCCCGGCTGCTACACGATGGTGGGCCGGAAGCTCGCCGCCGACGGCTCGATTGCCGACGGCGAGCGGTTCGACTGGGAGCCGCATTCCGTCTTCATCACGCCCCCGGGCCTCTGGCATTCCCACCACAACGAGTCGGGCCAGCCGGCCCACATCCTCCCGATCCAGGATGCGGGGCTCCACACCTACCTGCGAACCTTGAGCATTCTCTTCAGCCGCCGCACGGCGACGGGCCACGACGTCGTCGAAGATGCGGGCTGAGCGAGGCTACTTCGTCAGAAAGAGCGGACTCGTGGCGATCGCATGCACGAGGGAACGCACGCCGAAGTCGGTGGCCGCCGTCTCGTCGAGCAGCCGTTCGATCTCCCGACGGTCGGCGTAGTGGATCTCGGCGCCGGTCGCATAGATGACGAGTTTCTCGAGCAGATTGCGGGCGAGTGCTCGGCGATCATGGAGCAGCACGGTGCGAAACTCGTTGACATCGGCAAACGATCGACCGCCGGCCAGTTCACCTGACGGATCGACCGGTGGGCCGTGTTTGTAGTGGATGCCGAAGACGCCGCCGCGGAGCGCGCCCTTCGCGGGCTCGCCTGCGCCGAGCGAGCGGTAGCGATCCCGTTCGCCACCGATCACATCAAAGCTCTCGAGCGCGAAGCCCGGCGGATCGATCGTGGCATGGCAGGCGGCACAGGCGGCGTCGGCACGATGCTTCACCAGTTGCTCACGGATCGTGGTCGCGCCGCGGGTGTCGGGATCGACCGCAGGGATGCCGGGTGGTGGCGGTGGAATCGTGACACCGAGGAGTCGCTCGTTGACGAACGCGCCGCGGACGATCGGCGACGTGGTCGTACCATTAGCCGTCACTTTGAGTACGGCTGCCTGCGTGAGGAACCCGCCCCGGCGACTGCCGGCGGGGAGCGACACACGGCGGATGCGCGATCCATCGACGTCAGGGATCCCATAGAGCTCCGCAAGCTTGCCGTTGAGCATCAGGAAGTCACTGGCGACGACATGCGACGCCGGCAGGTCATGGTCGAGCAGTTCGAGGAGATACGCCCGTGACTCCCCGACCATCGAATCCCGGACGTAGGGCATCATGCCCCCATTGAGCATCGCCACCTCGGGATAGAGGCCGCGGTCGGGCGTCGTGTCGTCGATCCGCGCGAGAGTGAGCCATTGATCCAGAAAGTCGGCGATGAACCGGTCGCTCTTGGGATCGGCCAGCAGTCGCTCCACCTGGGAGTGGAGCACGGCCGGCTCGCAGAGCCTGCCTGCCGCCGCCAGCGACAACAGTTCATCGTCGGGCGTCGAGTTCCAGAGCCACAGGGCCAGCCGCGCGGCGATCGCCGAGTCATCAAGCCGCCCCGGCTCCTCGCGGCGGAAAAGAAAGTGCGTGGAGCAGAGTGCCGTGGCGTAGGAACGGCGGAGAGCGGCTTGAAACGGCAGCGCGGCCGCCAGGCCTTCTCGGGCGATTGCGACATAGGCATCCACCTCGGCATCGGCAACCAGCCGGCGGAACGCCCGCGGCAGAAACGCGGCCAGGAGTCGCCGGGCCTCCTGCTCGGGGTCGGCGGGTGTTTCGGGCTGGTCTCCATAAAGCCGGCGATGGCTTTCGGGCGGCCAGGCCCCCGTGAGCGGGCCCTCGACTTCCAGCGAGTCGAAGGCGACACCCGGACCAGTGTACGTCGATACCGGGCCGTAGCACTGGCGGATCGTCTCGGCATCGATGTTGACCTGACTTCCCTTCTCCAGCCAAGCGGTCACCTCATGCACCATCGGCAGGAGCGACGGTGCGTCGAAAAATCCAAGCGGCTGGTTTCCCGACCAGAGCGCGGCGACTTCCGTGCGGTCGTTGGGCTGGATCACGCCCTGCGAGCACCAGAAGCCCCATGCGACGAGACGGAATCGATAATGTCCGTCGTGCGGGGTCGTGAAGAACGTCCGCTTCGCGATATTGTTGCCACCGGAGATGAAGGCGATGCCCGCGCTGCTTCCAGACGTCTCGGCGTGCTGAAAGCATTCGACGAGAAACGTTTCATTTTCGCGAAGAAGGTGATGAGCGAAGGCGTTTTGGAAGCGAATGACATGTTTCTGCGGTGGTGGCGGCGGCTCTTCCGCGGTCGCCAGATCGAGCGCCCGGTTCGCGGCGGCGAGATATTGCCGCACCTGCACCGGGGAGATCGCGAGTCCCTCGGCAACCTTGTCGAA
>JBIKNV010000452.1:0-2918 GCA_044358475.1 Pirellulales bacterium
CCGAATCGTGCACGAGATCCAGTGGAGCGAAGCGTTGCCGTGGTGGCTGCTCTTTCGTGCGGCCGGAGCCGCCTTCGCCCCGACGGTCATCCTGTTGGCGGCTCTCGGGGCGCTGGCAACGTGGGCTGGTTGGTCCCTGGCCGACCGCATGCAACTGGCGGGCCTTGATCAGACCGGATCCGTGATCGCCGCGGTGCAGCAGCCGACCGGCGAGGGACTCGCCTTCCCCGCGTCCTCCGGCCCGCTCCCCGGCGGTCGCCTGCTCGTGCCAAGTCGAAGCGTTCTTCCGGGCCTGCTCGGTGTGATCGACCGCCTGCCGGCAGCCGCCTCGGATGTGCTTCGGCTGGTGTCGGTGCCATTCAGGCCCTCGGCCACGGCAAGCCAGTTGATCGGGGCGCTGGCTCGGCTCGGCTGGTTCGTGCTGGTCTGGTCGATATTCGGCACCGCCATCACCCGGCACGTGGCGCTCAAGCTCATCGGCGAGGACGCACCGGGACTCTCGGGTGCGGTGTGGTATGGCAGCCGAAAGTGGGTGTCGTCGTTCAATGCCGTCGCGTTCGTGTTGCTGGGCATCGTCATGCTCTCGGTGCCGGGGGCCTTGCTCGGCCTCCTGATGCGAACCGACTGGGGCCTGGCGGTCGCGGGGGCCGTGTGGCCGCTGGTTTTGGCGGGAGCCGTCGTGCTCGCGATTCTTGCGATCGGCGTGGTCGCCGGCTGGCCGCTGATGGTGGCGGCCGTCGGCGTGGAGCGGGGCGACAGCTTTCAGGCGATCTCCACGGCCTTTTCCTACCTCTACCAGCGGCCGCTGCACTATGCGTTCTACGGAGTGGTCGCCCTGCTCGTGGCTCTTCCAGCGCTTGCCGCCGCCAGCGTCTTTGCCGACGCGACAGGCACGCTGGCGATGTGGGCTGCCAGCTTCGGCATGGGGCACGACCGGACCGCGGCCGTGCTGGATGGCATCGGCGCCGCCGGAGCGACGGCTGCAGCGGCGCCGTGGGGCGCGAGGGCCATCGGCTTCTGGATGCGGGGCCTCGAAACGCTGCTATCGTCGTTCGGCTGGGGCTACTTCTGGGCGATTGCCACGGCGGGCTATCTGCTGCTGCGACAAGACGTGGACGGCACCGAGCTCGACGAAGTAGTGCTCGAGGAGCCTGCCGGCGGGGTTTGATTCAGCCGCACCACCGCTTCACGATCGCAGGAAAGCCGCCGAGGAGTTCGCCTCGGCTCACCGATGCGTCGGCGCCCGCCGCCTTGGCCTGATCGAGACGGTCCTTGGCTACGTGCGGGCCGAAGGCCACGAGGCGGGCTGACCGGTCGGCCTGTGCCCGTTGCGGCGCGATGAGAGCCAGCACCCGCGTGACCAGGACGGCCGGATCGCCGCTCACCGTCTGGAGGTCGAGAAGCACGAGGTCATAGGGGCCTCCCGGCAGCGGGTCGTCGAGGCTCCTGAGCGTCTCCAGACGGCCTCCCGCCTCCCGGGCCAGGCCGGCGATGCGGCTGGTCGAAAGCAAGTCTGGCGAGACGAGGAGGATCTTCGGACCGCTGCCGCCATCGTCGGTCGTCGTCGAGTTCACGATCGAGAGAGTCATACCGCCTCCGGTCCGCGCACGTCGCGATAGAGTTGCACGGCGTCGTGGATTGGCATCACGAAGAGCCTCGATCGTTGGCCGTGTTCTTCACCGCAACCGCCCGTCGTTGGCTCCTCGCCGAGGAGCATCGCCTTGCGAATCGTGTCGACGGTTCGCTCCAGAAAATCGTCGTTGACCGCGATCTCCATCACCGATTCCTGCATGATTCGCGAGCCGTCGCCGCCTCCGTCGGCAGCCCCATGATACCCCTGCGCGTCGCAGATCGTGAGGCGGGTGACGTGAACGGCGGCCAGCGCCTGCCGCACCGGCTCGAGCTGTGCCGGCCGCAGCACCGCGACGACCATGTGCATGTCACATTCCTGTTGCTGCCCGTGCTCTGGAGAGCACTTGTTCGAAGCCCAGCTGTTGTAGCATCCACCCTGGTGCATCCAAGCCCGTGTTCATCCAAGCCCGTGTTCATCCAAGCCCGTGTTCATCCAAGCCCGTGTTCATCCAAGCCCGTGTTCATCCAAGCCCGCAGCGCCAGCAAGGGAATGCGTGTCTTCGACACGAATGATGCCGACTCACGGGCTCGTCAGCTCGAGGCTCGCATCGAGCGACTTGCGAATCCGCGCCTGGAGTTCGCCGAGATGGGCCCGCGAATAGTCGTCGAGCTTCACGTCGTTTTTCGCCAGGATCGCGCCGATGCGGCCCTCCAGCGATCGGAGCTGAGCTGCGGCGATCGCCTGGGCGTCGGGGGTGACGCCGCTGGGTGCGATCGCCAACGATGCCAGGCGGGAGACATAGTGCCGCTGCAGTCCGCGCCGCAGGCTCCCCACGGCCGGCTTCCGCACGGTGTATTCCCCCGGAGCGGTCGCATCGACCTCCGCCATGATCGACGTCGTGAGCCGGTCGAGCAGTTCGGCCGTCGTGAACGCATCCTGATCCGCAGGCACCTTGACCTCGCTGTCACGAATGCGGTCGAGCGTGAGCGGATTGAGAAGCCGGCCGAGCACCCGGCTCTGCCACATCAGGATCGCGTCGTGGACCGGGTAGTCCTCGCGGTCCGGCGGATTGCTGCCCCAATGCGTCCAGTTCGTGGCCACGAGCTGGTTGTAGAGTTCCGGCGGGAACGTGAACGGTTTGGCGCTGAACATCTGCTGCTCCAGGAGGGCGAGCGCCTCCCGCTGCTTCTGCGGCTCCACCACACGGAACGGGACGGCGGCGTTGGCATCCCCCTTGTGGCTGCGCGACGTGTGGAGGCCGCCGACCATCCGCGAGGCGGTGTACATCGCCTGGCCATGGGCCGCCAGCAGCACGCCGAACGCCTGGCGCACCCGCTCGTAGCCC
>JBIKNV010000451.1:0-2918 GCA_044358475.1 Pirellulales bacterium
CTTGGCGGCGTATTTGGCCGTCACGTCTTTCTTACCCTGGATCGGCGTGTGGACGCAGTAATGAGGTAGGAAGAGGAAGAAGGGTCGGTCGCGATGCTGCGTGATGAACCGCACCGCCTCGTCGGCTTCGCGGTCGGTGAGATATTCGCCGTCAGGGCCCTCAGAGAGCGTCGGGATCTTGTAGGGGGCGAAGTAGCTGGGTGGCTGGCCGCGATGGTAGCCACCGATGTTTTCATCGAAGCCATGGTGCTGCGGGTAATACGGCTCGTCGCCGAGGTGCCACTTGCCTATCGCGGCCGTCGCGTAGCCGGCTGATTTCAGTCGCTCGGCCACTGTCACGGTGTCGAGCGGCAGAAAGAGTTGCCAGTTGGGCACCGTGAGCTTGGCATGCGGTCGCTTGTGGCCCGCGATCCAATCGGTGATGTGGAGCCGGGCGGGGTACTCGCCTGTCATCATGGCGGCCCGCGTTGGCGAGCAGACGGTGCAGGCGGCGTAGCCGTTGGTGAACCGTAGCCCGGTGTTGGCAAGCCGATCGATGTGGGGCGTCTCGTAGAGCGGACTGCCCTGGCAGGAGAGATCCTTCCAGCCCATGTCATCGACGAGCACGACGATCACATTCGGCTTCGCTGCAGGAGGAGCCGCCATGGTCGTTGGCATGAACCAGGCAAGTGCGGTAACCGTCCGGAGAATGGCCTTTCGGAGGATAAACGTAGGCACTGTCATAGGAGGTGTGGGTTTCGAGGAATTGCAGAAACCCCCATCCTAGCCGGTTGGCTAGTGTCGAGGCACGTTCCCGCCAGCTACCTTTCCATGAGGGGAACGAGCTTCTCTTCGGGAACGAGCTGACCTGCCCCCATGAATGGAACCAGTGCCTATCGCCGGGCGGTTCGTGACTTCTTTGATGGGATCCCGTCATACGATGCCACGGCGAAATATCGCTTGGATCAGCAGTCTGCCGGCGGCCGCCGCCTCAACACGGGTCGGCTCCTCCACCCGCGGTTTTCGCTCGCCCATCCCGAAAAACCGTAATTCCCCGTGAAGAAAGGGGTGGTCTTGGCAGCCGGTGGCGTGCCGCAGCGGCGGAGACCGATATATACTTCAGAAAACCGCCGATCGATCCCGGCCGCCTCCGGCGACGGGATCCGCGTCGAGGGCCGTCAGCCCCTCGACGGCGACGCGGGTGTCATCCAGGAAGCGATTTCCATGAGGCACTTCGTCTGGACGGTCCTTGCGGGATGTGGGGTGGCGACGGTCGCCTCCACAGCGGTTGCCGCCGACGCGCTTCCGTCATACACCCGCGACATCAAGGGGCTGCTCTCCAACCGCTGCGTGCGGTGTCACGGTCCCGATGGCGAAGACCGCCACGGGGGCGGCGACGAGGGCCTGCGGCTCGACACGTTTGCAGGCGCGACGGCTGACCTCGGCGGCCATGCCGCGATCGTGCCCGGCAGGCCCGACGAGAGTGAGCTGATCGCTCGAATCACGTCGACCGATCCCGATCTCATGATGCCGCCCCCCGAAGCCGGCCCGCGGCTTGCCGGCAAAGATATCGACCTGCTCCGGCGGTGGATCGCGGCGGGAGCAACGTACGAGCCTCACTGGGCCTATGTGCCACCCCGCCGGCCAGCCGTGCCGGCCGTGAACAATGCCGGGTGGCCGAAGAACGACATCGATCGCTTCATCCTCGCGCGGCTCGAGGCTGAAGGACTCTCGCCGCAGCCTGAGGCCGATCGCCTCACGCTCGCGCGGCGGCTGGCCCTCGATCTCACCGGCCTGCCGCTGAGCCTGTCGGAAATCGATGCCTTCGCCGCCGATCCTGCGGCCGACGCCGTGGAGAGACTCGTCGATCGTCTGCTCACGCACGATGGCTACGGCGAGCACATGGCCCGGCAGTGGCTCGATCTGGCTCGCTACGCCGACAGCGCCGGCTATGCCGACGATCCGCCGCGGACGATCTGGGGCTGGCGCGACTGGGTGGTGGAGGCGTTCGATGCAAACATGCCATTCGATCAGTTCACGATCCGGCAGTTGGCCGGTGACCTGCTCCCCGACGCCACGGTCGACGACAAGGTGGCCACCGCCTTCCACCGCAACACGCTCACGAACAACGAAGGAGGCACGATCGACGAGGAGTTTCGCACGGTCGCCGTCATCGATCGTGTGAACACCACGATGAGCACCTGGATGGGCACGACGATGGCCTGCGCCCAGTGCCACGATCACAAGTACGATCCGCTATCCCAAAAGGAATACTTTCAGCTCTACGCCATCCTCAATAACTCGGCCGACGCCGACCGCAAGGACGAGTCGCCGACCGTACGCATCCCGTGGGAGCCGATCGATGTGCAGCGGGCCGCGATCGAACAGGAGATCACGGCGATCGAGGCGGGGATCCCGGAGTTGAAGATGCCGGTCCCCAAGGACCGTGCCGAGCCGCCGGAGTTTCAGCCGGCGCGGAAGATCATTGACGGACTTCGTAAGAGACTTTCCGACGCGCCGGCGGCAACGGTGCCGGTGATGCAGGAGTTGGTCGGCGACAAGCGGCGGGTGACGAAAATCCAGCTTCGCGGCAACTGGCAGAACCTTGGCGACGAGGTGAGCGAGGGAGTGCCTGAGGTGTTCCACGACGTCACCGTGCCGGAGGGGGTGCGGGCCGACCGGCTCGCGCTGGCGAAGTGGCTCATCGATCCGGCCAATCCGCTCACGGCCCGTGTGGTGGTCAATCGCGTGTGGGAGCGATTTTTCGGGATCGGCATCGTGTCGACGAGCGAAGAATTCGGCAGCCAGGGCGACCTGCCGAGTCATCCCGAATTGCTCGACTGGCTGGCCTGTGAATTGGTCGACAGCGGCTGGGATCTCAAGGCGATCCAACGGCTGATCGTCACGAGTGCGGCCTACCGGCAGACGTCGAAGTGTCC
>JBIKNV010000453.1:0-2914 GCA_044358475.1 Pirellulales bacterium
GCCCAGCCGACAGTGCCCATGATGGCCAGGAGCACGGTGCCTACGGCAGCGAAGCCCAGCATGCGGCCAAGCACGATCTCACCGGTCCGCACGGGCTTCGTCGTCACCGTTTGGATCGCCTTGGCCTTGATGTCGGCCGGCAGGCTGAACACGGAAAGCACGAGCACCACGAGGCATACGAGCAAGTTGGTCGAGGCGATGATGAAGCCGATGTACAGCTTGCCTGGATTGGTGCTGGCCGGATCGAGAAACCACCCGGCAAAGAGCACGAGCAGGGCGAACAGCGGCAACACGACGAGCACGTTTCGCCGCAGCGATTCCTGCACTGCCAGCCGTGCCAAGGCCCCGATCCGCCGCAACGACATTCCGGCCAGGTCACCGACGCCCGAGAGCAGCCCGCGATAGACCTTGTCACCAGCGACCAGCGGGCCATAGAGCACCGACTGCACGAGCCACGCCACAACTCCCACGATGACGACCACGAGCGCAGCGGCGAAGAAATACCAGGCCAAGGCCGGGCCGATCCACGCCGAGAATGCCGGGATTTCCTCTTCGAGCACCATGAGCGTGGCCTACCCTTCGCGAGTTCCAGTGGAGCCCGTGTTTCGCGCCCGCCGGCCGGGCCGCGCCTGCGTATCGCGGATGATGTCGAGGAAGAGATCCTCCAGTGTGGTTCGCGGGTTGCCGATCTCGGCATCCGTTGATCCATGCCGCTGGAGCACCGCCCGAATTTCCTCTCGGGCGGCCTCGGAGAGCCCGGTGGCCCGGATCTGCGTGACGTCGGTCACCCGCAAAAGATCCTCTACGCGGCCGAGTTCTTTGAGCTCGCCTTGGTGCAAGACGGCGATGCGATCGCACACATCCTCGACGTCAGCCAACAGGTGGGAGCACATGATCACCGTCTTGCCACGGTTCTTGAGGTCGATGATGAGATCCTTCATCTCCCGGGTTCCGATCGGATCGAGGCCACTGGTCGGCTCGTCCAGCATCACGAGTTCGGGATCGTTGATGAGGGCCTGTGCTACACCGATGCGGCGGGTCATTCCTTTGGAGTATTCCTTCAGCTGCCGCTTCTTGTCGCGGCCGAGGCCCACCATCTCGATCAGCATGTCGGCCCGTCGCTTCCGCTCCTCGGGGGGCATGTCGAAAAGCCGCCCGTAGAAGTCGAGCGTCTCCTCGGCATCGAGGAACTTGTACAGATAGGATTCCTCCGGCAGGTATCCGATCCGTTCGTTCTTGGAGACGTCGGTGGCGTCGCGACCAAACACGAGTGCTTCGCCCGACGAGGGAAAAATGAGGCCGAGCAGGAGCTTGAGGGTGGTCGTCTTGCCCGACCCGTTCGGCCCGAGTAGGCCGAAGATCTCGCCGCGGCGGACCTCGAGGTCGAGCGGCTTCAGGGCGACTTTCTTGCTGCGTCCCCAGAAGTCGCGATAGGTCTTGGACAGGTTGCGGGCCTCGACCACCACCTCATCACCGATGGGTGGGCGGCTAACGGCATGGGGTGCGGGCGTGCGTGCGGTCGACATGCGAAACCCTCAGGGTCGTTCGAGCCTCGTGAAAATCCCTCTCCGGCTCGCGGCGCGGAGCGACCGTCGGACTGCATCCGACTGTTCCCGAAGACTTCCGCCGCGAGAAACCGATTTTTATGCTCCCCGACCGATTTCGCAAGTTTCGTGGGGAAAATCCGGCGGGGACGCACATTGTTGTGCGTCCGGTACGCGAGCCTGAGCTCAGTAGCTCGACGAAGCGGGTGACGCTGCGGGCTCGGAGTTGACCTGCTTCGCGGTAGCCTCCACCACACGGTGGGCCGCCATCAATTCCGCTGGCGCGAAGTAGGACTCGTCAGGATAACCACCAGCCCGGTCGATCTTTTCGGCGGCAAGTTTCTGCCACGAGAGGCCACTGGCAAGATGCCAGGCAACAGCCTGCGTCACCTTCTGTGAAAGTTCACCGCGGCCGAAGGCCTCTAAAACAGCAGCCAGTTGGGGATCGGACGAAAAGGAGTCGATCGCCACGAGCTTGTACGGCAGCCGCGGGCTCGGCTCAGGCTTGCCGTATTCCAGACAGACTGTGGCGACACGGACTGTCCGCACCTTCTCCGGGGGCACTGAGAACATCCCTCCGCCCATGCCACCCATGCCACCGCCCATGCCGCCCATGCCGCCGCCCATGCCACCGCCCATGCCGCCACCCATACCGCCACCACCGGTCGCTTGAGCGCCCGCGCCGCCGCCCATGCCGCCGCCGCCCATGCCGCCGCCGCCCATGCCGCCGCCCATGCCGCCCATGCCCATCTGGGCCAGAACGGGAACTCCGACGAATGCCGCCGGCAATCGTAGCGTGAGCGGTTTGTCGGACTTGTTCTCGACGACGATCTGTGCGGACTTTGCGTCATTCGGCACGTACTTGACGCTCACCAACCCGCGGGCCTCGGCCTCGAGCACATCGAGGGCAGCGGGCACGTCTTGCGAGGCGGGCGTGCGCGAGGGCTCTTTCCCGAGAAGCGGCGCAGCGACCATGAAGCAGAGGGCCCACAGCGTCAACGCGTAACCAATGAATCTCACCATGAGAGCACCCTGACTGAAGCGACGAAGCCTCGTGACGGAATCCGGCCAACCAAGTATGCCTTCGGCACCGCGGAAGTCGAACTCGCAGACCCAGCGGAAAAATCCGTTTTTGCGGCCTGGTTGTAGCGCCTTTGAGGTCTTTTAGGAAAAGCCCGGGGGCCAACAGCGACGCTGGCTGGGCCGTCATCCCGCGGGCTTGCGCCCTGCGGCTGGCTGTGAAATTCAGGCTAGCGCTTGCTGAACTGCGTACCGCGGCGGGCTCCGCGCAGACCGTACTTCTTCCGCTCCTTCATGCGGCCATCACGGGTCAACAACCCGCTGTGACGAAGCGATTCGGCCAACTCGCC
>JBIKNV010000455.1:0-2913 GCA_044358475.1 Pirellulales bacterium
CTTCGCCATTGGCGACTCTCCTTTTCTTTGGCCGGATTGTCAGGGGCTGCTCAGCTCACCTGGAGACGAGGCTCGGGGGTCGGCGAACGCTCGAGGAGCGTTGGCGTATCCTCGGCCCGCGACGAGACTTTTGCCGCCCCCGAGCCGGCATTTCTTTCAGTGGGTCATCGCCGCGCGAGCGGGTGCTTCAGCGGCAGCCACGCGCCATCCGCCTTGCTCGAAGCCACTGACTGCTCGATGAAATACATCCCCTCCACCCCATCGTGGACATTGGGGTAAACCGTGTTCGTCCGCTCGAAGGGCTTGCCCGTCAGCGCCAGCTCCATCGCGTCGTAGGCGGCGCGGTAGATGTTGGCGAAGGCCTCGAAGAAGGCTTCGGGGTGGCCCGAGGGGAGCCGGCAGGCCGCCTTCCCCATCGCGTTCATGAACGGGGCGTTGGGATCACGGGTGTAGATCGCATGCGGGTGACCGTTGCGGCGCACGAACAGCTTGTTGGGCTCCTCCTGGTGCCATTCGAGGCTCGCCCGCGTGCCGTCGATCTCGATCCGCACGTCGTTCTCCCGGCCGTGGCTGATCTGCGAGGCGGTGACCGTGCCGAGCGCCCCGTTCTGATAACGAATCACGGCGTGGCCGTAGTCGTCGAGGGCACGGCCGGGCTCAAACACCTTGAGATTCGCGCTCATCGTCTCCGGCAGGATGCCGGTCATGTAACGGCCGAGGTTGTAGGCATGCGTGCCGATGTCGCCGAAGGCGCCGGCGGCGCCGCTCTTCTTCGGATCGGTCCGCCAGGCGGCCTGCTTCTGCCCCTCGCTCTCGAGCCGGGTCCGCAGCCAGCCCTGGATGTATTCGGCACGGATCGCCTGGATGTCGCCCAGCTCACCCGAGAGGATCATCTCCCGCGCCTGCCGCACCAGCGGATAGCCGGTGTAGTTGTGGGTCACGACAAACACGCCCGGCGCCTTGGCCACGATCTCGGCCAGCGCCTCGGCCTCGGCCAGCGTGAGCGTGAGCGGCTTGTCACAGACCACGTTGAATCCCGCTTCGAGGGCCGCCTTGGCCACGGGAAAGTGCATGTGGTTGGGCGTGGCGACCGAGACGAAGTCGATCCGCTCGCCCACCGGCAGCGACCGCTCCTTGGCAAACATCTCCTCGTAGGAGCCGTAGGCCCGCGCGGGATCGACGGCGTAGTCAGCGGCGCTGGCCTTCGACCGCGCCGCATCGCTGGAAAAGGCGCCGGCGACGAGTTCGGCCCGGTTGTCGAGGATCGCCGCCGTCACATGCACGCGGCCGATGAACGAGCCCTGCCCGCCTCCCACGATGCCCATGCGGAGTTTTCTGCCCAGTGCGCCGTTGGTGGCCATTGCTGACTGTTCCTTATCGTTGTCGAGGGGGCGGCCGGAGATCGTCGCCTGCCGTCGGTGGATCGGGAATGTAGCACAGGAGCCGCCACCCGGCAGCGGCCCGCCACGGAGCCCGTAGTTGCCTCCCCCGGCGGCCGCGGCCTACGATGCGATGAATGGGATTCACCGACCGCCGCTATTCCTACGACGACCGCGGCCCCTTCATGGCCGACTGGACCGCAGTGCTCACGATCATCGTGGCCACCGTCGCTGTCTGGGTCGCCAATCTCGTCGCCGCTGGCAGCCTGCCGATCAACCGGTTTCTCGCCCTCCGCGGTGATCTGCCGCAGCACCTGCTCGAGGTGTGGCAACTGGTCACCTACGGCTTCGTACACGACGAAACCGGCCCGTGGCATCTGCTCTTCAACATGATGGCCGTCTACTTCTTCGGCCGTGAGGTGGAGGCCCTGATGGGCCGCGGCGAATTTTTCCGGTTTTATCTCACGGCTATCGTGCTGGCCGGGATCGCCTGGGTGGCGAGCGTGCAGATCAGCCAGCCAGGCTTCGCGGGGCAGACGTTCCTGGTGGGAGCGAGCGGCGCGGTGATGGCAGTGCTGGCGATGTTCATCTGGCACTTCCCCCGACAGACGGTCTACATCTACGGCGTGCTGCCGGTGCCGGCCTGGGCACTGGGCATCCTGTTCGTGGTTCTCGACCTACAGGGAGCCGCCTCGCAGCAGGGCAACGTGGCGCATGTCGCGCATCTGGCCGGCGCCGCCTTCGGCCTCCTCTACGCCTGGCGGGGCTGGAGCCTCGGCGGCCTCACCGATCTTTCGACGCAGCTGCGGCGACGGTGGCGGGGCATGCGGGTCGTGCGGCCCGATGACGACGTGCCGACGCCACGGCAGCGGGAGCGAGCCGACGACGAGGCCCTCCAGATCGAGGTGGATCGCCTGCTCGAGAAAATCAGCCGCTCCGGCGAGGCGAGCCTGACGCCGAAGGAACGGGAGACGCTCACCCGCGCCAGCGAGCGGTTCAAGCAGCGGTCGCGGTGAGGCTGATGGCCATGAGCGGACACCCCACACGACACCCGCGGTTCCGGCCACGTGCCATGGCGGCGTGCCTGGCCATCGCCATGCTCTGCTGCCGCACCGCCCAGGCCAACGAGGCCGGCATGCCCAATCCACCCGCGTCGCCGACGCGGGTAAAGTGTGCCCTGCTCATTCTCGACGTCATCGACATCGACGATGTCAACGAGTCGCTCGAGGTCGAACTGGCACTCCTCGCCACCTGGCATGATCCCCGGCTGGCATTCGATGCCGACGAGGAGGGTACGAACTGCAAGCTCTACCAAGGCGACTTCCAGTTCGCCGAGCTGTTCCACGGGTGGTGGCCCCAGTTTCTCATCGTGAATCAGGTGGGCCGGGGCGACACGAGTGCCATCACGCTCCGGGTGTTTCCCGATGGCACCGTCCGCTACGCCGAGCAGCGGAACGCGACGCTCGAGACGCCAATGTCACTCCACGACTATCCCTTCGACGTCCAGCGGCTGCGGCTCTTGCTCGTTCCCTTC
>JBIKNV010000454.1:0-2913 GCA_044358475.1 Pirellulales bacterium
GTTCCGGCTTGGCGGCCAGCCCCAATTCACGTTGCACCGCTGCCTGGATCTGCGGCTTGCCGGCATGCCCACTGCCGGTGAGCGTGCTCTTCACGCGATTGGGAAGGTAATGGTGAATCGCCAGCCCTGCCTGCACGCCTGCCAGGCAGATGACGCCGCGGGCATGGCCAAGCAGGATCGCGGTCTTGGGAAACCGGGAATGCGAAAAGACCTGCTCGATCGCCATCGCATCCGGCCTGAAGTGCTCGATCACCTCGCGGACACCGGCATGAATCGTCTGCAGCCGCGCCTCGAGCGACTCCCCCTTCGACCGGACCGTCCCCGCCTCGACGAGCCGCACGACGTTCTGGATGACCTCGATCACACCGTACCCGGTGATATTGAGGCCCGGATCAAACCCGACAACGCGAATGCAGGTGCCTGCCATGACAGGCAGGCTATCTGCCCAAGACCACGATCCCCAAGGGCAAAATGAGGGGCTCAGCGTAATGGCACGGACAACCGCCAGCCCCGCGAACCAACACTACACCCCGCTGGGCTCGAACCAGCAACCTTCGGTTCCGTAGACCGATGCTCTATCCAATTGAGCTAGGGGTGCTCTGGAGACAAAGAATACCGCAGACACGGGCCACCACCAAGGTTGAGGCGAAAAAGCCGGGCCGGACACTGCTGAACCGATGGCGGCGACTCATGCCTCACGGGCCATGACAAAGCCATCGGCGTCGACGTCAAACACCTCGTCAAGCAGCACCACGCGGGGCTGATCACCACTCGATCCAGGCAGCGTCGCGCCGATCGCGAGCGAACGGCCGGCGGCTGCGGGGGGTACGCCAGCGAGCGCGGGGCGAGCGAGCCGCTCGCGATCGCCCGACCGCGGCCACACGACCACGCCGTTGACAACCCGCCCCACCGACTCGCGTTTCAGCGAGACTTCATGGGCGACGCCGCGGGCCGGCGGCGAGTTCATCGCCACCAGCCCACCCGCCTCGCGCGGCGCAAAGGCTGTCACCGGCTCGATGCCAAAGGCCTCCGTAAATGCCGCCGCCGCCGCGTGTGCGGCAGGGAGTTCGGCAACCGATCCGAGCGGCATGACGACGACCTGCAAGCCAACGGGCGACTGATCCGCGTGCCTCGCGAGAGCGGCGACCTGCTCAACAGTGGCCAGCCAGATAGTCGCACGCGAGGCCACGAGTCTCTCGAGCAGGAGAGCCGGCACCGAGGTGGGCTCGACGCTGGTTGCCGGAATGCCCAAGAGCGCTGCGGCATGGGTGCCGAGCGACTCGTGGAGCGGGTCGCCCGGGGAGAGTGATGCGAGGAGCCGATCATCGCGACGAACAAGACAACAGCCATCGAAGGCCTCAGCCGTCGCGAGGTGCGCCGCCCAGTCGCCAGTGCTGATCTCTGGTGGGTGCTGGCGTGCGGCCAGGCGCATGCGTGTGCGCACGCTTTCGGCAGAGAGTTCTTGCAGTGCCAGTCGCGCCTCGCTGGGCCGAGTGCCGACGGGGAGTGGGTCACCGAAGAGCAGCGTGACGGGCCGCCGCAGGCCCCGCGGCCGTTTGGAGAAGAATCGCCCTTCGGAAAACGACAACAGGCTGCCCCACATGCCGTCGACGTGCACCGGCAGAATTGGCGCCTCGACCCGCTCCAGCAGCCACTCGAGTCCCCGCTTGAATCCGATGATCTGGCCGGTCCGCGAGATGCCCCCCTCACAGAAGATGCCGATGCAGTCGCCGGCGGCAAGTCCTGTCTGGATGGTCTTCAGGGCTCGGCCGATCGACTTGGGCTTGGGGTCGAACAGAATGAACCGCCACTGATCGGCAAGCATGTTCAGAAAGCGGCCCTTGATGTTTGGGCCGTAGACCACCATCCGTACAGGCCGCGGCGCGGCGAGCGGCAGAAGGAAGCCGTCGAGCCAGGAGATATGGTTGGCCGCCATGACCAACGGCCCGGTCAGCGGCACACGCTCTTCATGCCGTGGGCAAAACCGCCAGACGGCGTTGACCAGCCCGGCCACAAAAATACGGAGCGAGGCTCGGGGCGCTGCCCAGACGCTGACAGCGACCGCGAGAACCGAAAAGAGACTGAAGAGGGCGAAGATTCCGCGGGCGGAAAGAAGTGGCCGTGCCATATCGCCATGGCCGATCGGCACCCGCAGGCCGTAGTAGCCGATCGACGAGATGAGCATCCCCGTGAACACCAGCAGATTGGTCGACGCCAGCACAGTTCCCCGCCGCTCCGGCGGACTCTGCTCCTGCAAATAGGCCTCGAGAGGCACATCAAACATGCCGGCACCGATCCCCAACAGTGCCAGCCAGCACACGGGCATCGCGAGCTGAAGGGCAGGGGAGGTGTCGCCCCCGAACATGTCGACTGGAGACAGGGCCAGTGCGGCGCAGGCCACCGTCATGACGAGGCCACCCAATGGCACGAGGCCGAGGTCGACCTTGGAATCGACCTCGATGCCCCGCCGCGAGAGACGACCGGCCAGCAGACTGCCAGCGCCGATGCCGGTCACGAGGGCCAACAGCAGTGGCACCACCTGTGACTGGGCGGTCGCCCCCGACTCGAAGGCGTATTGATCGATGTTGAGCTGGACGACTGCCCCGATCGCCCAAAAATACACGATGCCTGCGGCTGCGGCGGCCAGCCGGGGAAGTCGCATCAGGCTGGCGATATCCCGAACGGTTGCCAGCAGCGCGTTGCGGGGAAACACCTCCGTCGGGGCCGCGGCCGCAAGACGCGGCAACCGCAGCGAGACGAGCCAGCCCGCCACGGCTACGCCGACAAGGCCCAGTGCCGCCGGCGCGGCATGGCCCACAGTGGCTGCCACGAGCCAGCCCGATCCTGCGGCCGACTGGTCAGGAGGGGGGGTGATCGCGGTCGCGTCGGCCAGCCAATTCCCCGCCGACATGC
>JBIKNV010000456.1:0-2909 GCA_044358475.1 Pirellulales bacterium
TCGATTCGCCGACAGAATAGCGAGACCGGCCGCCAAGGTGATACACCAGCCGAGTTTCTGCCGGCCGGCAGCGCGATGCCAAGGCCTGGGGGACCACGTCATCACCCTGATCATGGCCCTGTCGGCCATTCCCGGGCCGCACGGTTCTCGGCAGTCTACGACGCGAGCGGTTCGTAGACGTGGCCTTCATTCGCGTCGATCCGCTCGGGGCGGCCGGCATGGAAGTAGACGAGCTTTTTGTGATCGAGACCGAGTACGTGGAGGATCGTGGAGTGGAGATCGTGCACGTGGAGCCGGCTCTCCACCGCGTGCAGACCGATCTCGTCGGTGGTGCCATGCACCGTGCCGCCGCGGACGCCGCCGCCGGCCATCCACATCGTAAACCCGGTCGGGTTGTGGTCGCGGCCGTCTCCCTTCTCGCTCATCGGGGTGCGGCCAAACTCGCCCCCCCACACCACGAGCGTGTCATCGAGCAGGCCACACCGCTTCAGGTCGGTGAGCAGTCCTGCCACCGGCTTGTCCATCTCCCGACACATCCTCGCATGGTTGCCCTCGATGTCCTTGTGGGCATCCCACTTGCTGCCGGCGCCGTGATAGCACTGGACGAACCGCACACCCCGCTCCACAAGCCGGCGAGCCAGGAGACAGTTGCGACCGAAGGCGGATGTCTCCTTGTCGTCGAGCCCGTAGAGCGACTTGGTCTCGGCGGTCTCCCTCGAAAGATCGACTGCCTCCGGGGCATGAGCCTGCATCTGGTAGGCAAGTTCGTACGAACGGATGCGGGCCTCGAGCTCGGTGTTGTCGTCGCGCCCCTCTTGATGCCGACGGCTGCGTGTCTGAAGGTAGTCGAGCGCGAGTCGCTGCTGCGCAGCGGTCACATGGCTCGGCGGGGCGAGATTGGGGAAAGGCGGCCCCTCGACTTCGAGCGCCGCCCCCTGGTAGACGGCCGGCATGAACCCACTCCCCCAGTTCCGCGGACCATTGACGACGACATCCTCGCGGTCCTGCATCACCACAAACGCCGGGAGGTTGTCATTCTCCGTGCCGAGGCCATACGTCACCCAGCTGCCGAGCGACGGGCGGCCGGCGAACTGGGTGCCCGTGTTCATCTGGCAGACGCCGCCGGAGTGATTGATCCCGTTGGTCCAGCAGGAGCGGATCACGGCCAACTCGTCGGCCTGCGTGGCGATATGGGGCAGCCAGTCGCTGATCCAGAGGCCCGCCTCGCCGTGCTGCTTCCACGTTCGCTTGGAGGCGAGGATGGGCGAGTCGAACTCGCCCATCGCCGTGATGACGCGGCCAAAGCTCTCAGGCACGGGCTTGCCGGCCAGTCGGTCGAGCGCCGGCTTCGGGTCGAAGAGATCGATGTGGCTGGGGCCGCCCTCCATGAAGAGAAAGATCACGCTTTTGGCCCGCCCCGCCACATGCGGTGGCTTCGCCGCCAGTGGCGAAGAGCCTGACGGAGAAGCCACCGCCTCTCGGCCGAGCAGTCCGGCCAGAGCGACAGCCCCGAAGCCAGCCCCGGCAGAAGTGAGCATTTCGCGACGGTTGAGAAAGGCCATTGTGATGTCCTCAGTCGAGCTCCAGCCGAGACTCAATCCACATAGAACAGTTCGTTGTCGTTGAGCAGGGCGTGCACGAGCGCAGCCCGGGACTGCTCTCGCGGCGAGAGCCGATCGATCGCGCCCACTGCCACATGGGCGTGGTGGCCGTGGCCGGAAGCGTCGCGGCCAAGCATGGAGGGATCGTCAAACCGCCAGTCCAGCACCGCCTCGCGGGACTCGCCGGCCTCGATCTCCGCTGCCGACAGGCGAGCAGCGTCGAGCCGCAGCCTTCCGACGAGGCCATCCCAGGCATGCCCGTCGGCTCGTGTGCCGAGCCGTAGCGGCTCGCCGTCCTGGATGAAGCGGTTCACCTCATGTGGCACGCTCGCTGTCTGGAGCGGAGCATTGGGCTGGCTCAGGTCGCGGACGAAAAAGGTGATCCCACGATCGCTTAGGTCGTCGATATCGACACTGACGGCGACACTGTAGGGCCGATCGAGTTCCAGCCGGAGGTTTGACGGCACCACCTCGTAATGAATGTTTTCAGCATCCTCAGTCTTGCCCACCAGCTGCAGAATCAGGTTTCGCGGCTGATAGCGGCTCTTTGTCGACGTCACCCCGAGTGACCAGCCGGGCTCCTTCGGATCGCCCGACCACGTGGCGGCGATCGTCCGCACCTTGGCATCCTCGTAGAGCGACCGCAGCAAGACCACGGCCTGCACCGTGAAGTCGGCCTCGGGCAGGCATGCCACCTCCGGCAGATCAATCGCGAGCGGACCCTCCGGCGACAAGGCAAGGGCGTGGGCCGCCGGCCCCTCGACCATTCCGGACATCGCCACGAGCCGCTCAGCTTCGGAGCGACCTGAATCGGAGGGCGTGATCGCCTCGTATGCCGCCAGGAAGCCGGCGGCGTCGTGCAGCTCATGTGCGGTGGCGTCCCGGCCGTAGAGCCGCCGATGGAGCGTCGCGACAAAATCGCTGTCGGAGAGCGACTGGAGCCGCCGTGTGATCATGCGAGCCTGCTCATGGGCCCAATCTCCATTGGCCAGCAGCAACGCTTGCATTGGCGTCGTCGTGCGGTGTCGCTCGCCGGCCGACTGGATGCGGTCAGGAAGATCGAAGGCGGCCAGCAGCGGGTCGGGCTTGTTGCGGCGGACCGGCTTGTAGATCGCCCGCTGGCGTGTCTTGCCGGGCCAAACAGCGTCGGCCGTGGCAAGGATCGTGTCGGTGATCTCCTCGCCGGAGAGTCGGCGAGGATTCACCCGCCAGAGGAGTTTGTTCTCTGGATCGACGCGTGTGATGTGCTCGTCGGGATTTCGATCAGAAGCCTGCCGAAACGTGGCGGACGTGAGGATGAGACGATGG
>JBIKNV010000457.1:0-2890 GCA_044358475.1 Pirellulales bacterium
CCATTGGGAATGTGGATGTTGGCGGCGGGGATATCGATGTGATCGAAGAGGTGCTCCCGCATGAAGCGGTGGTAGCTCTGCAGGGCGTCGGCCTGCATCGGCCAGTATTCGTCGAGGTTGAACGTGGTGACCGTCTTGAACGACACGCCCTCCTCGCGATGCAGCCGGATCAGTTCGTCGTAGACGCCGACCGGCGTGCTCCCGGTGGCCAGGCCGAGCACCGTCTTCTTGCCGGATGCGGCCCGCGTCTGCACGAGGTCGGCAATCTCACGAGCCACGGCCCGGCTGGCATCGAGAGGCTGGGCATACACCGTGACAGGCACCCGCTCCACAGCCTGAACGTGCGGGAGGGGACCGCTATAGATCGGCTGATCGTCGCTGCGCTTCTCTGTCGTGCTCATCGGGGGTGCTTCCTGGGTTGAACAGCGGGCTGAGATCTCAATCGTTATCGCCGAAAACCCGTTGCTCACAATGCCCGATCATCCCCTTTAGATTTCTTTTTGTATCATTTATGAGAACAGGCAAAGAACGTATTTATTCATGATTTTTCCTGAAAAGCAATCAATACGATGAATGAGTAATGGCACAAGATACCTCTGAATACTTTCGATATCCCGTCACCGCACCGGGGAACGAGGCATGGGGCATCACCGTGACGGGTGCCGGCTACCAGCCCGTAGGGCCGGGCGATGCCCCGCTCCCCAACAGGCATCATCCGCCCGGCCATTCGTATTCTTGGAAGGCCGGCCGTGTGCTGGGCGAGCATGCGCTGGTGTACGTGACTCACGGTCAGGGTGAGTTCGAGTCGATCCCGACCGGGCGACTGGCATTCCGCCCCGGCGATGCGGCCATCCTGTTTCCCGGAGTCTGGCATCGCTACCGCCCCAAGCCTGACACGGGCTGGGGCATCTACTGGGTGCACTTCGTGGGCGTGATCGCTCGGGATCTGGAGAAACGCGAGGTTCTCATGCCGCCGCAGGCCGTCATCCGCTGTGGCCTCGATGACATGATCGTGGAGGCGTTTCGCGGCCTCCTCGAAGCGATCCGCACCGACTCGGCGGGAACCGGTCCACTTGCCGCCGCCAAAACACTGGAAATCCTTGCCCGCGTCACGGCAGCGGCTCGGCCAACGCAGACACCATCCCGCCTCAAGCAGATTGTGCGGCGGGCCCGCCTGCTCCTCGAGGAACGGCCCGGGGCCATGCCGGTGATCGACGACATGATCCAGGGATTCGACGTGAGCCGTACCCATTTTTTCCGCGCGTTCCGACGGGAAACGGGCCAGACGCCCTACGGCTATCACCTGCAGATCACCATCCGCCGCGCCGGCGAAATGCTGCGGCATTCCGATCTCCCGGTGAAGGAGATCGCCGAGGCGCTCGGCTTCCGCAACCCGTATCATTTCTCCAAACTGTTCAAGAACAAAACGGGCGGCTCGCCTCGCCACTACCGCGACCAGTGGCGCCGTGGCCTCGATCAGGCCAGGTTTGCCGAATACGGCCCGGATACTGCACACTCTTCCAGCGAGATCGGACCATAGCATCCGACGACAAGCGAGACTTGGTACGTTGATTTCCCGATGACGGCACGCACAGGACTAGCGCTTTCAGGGGGTGGCTTCCGGGCCACCCTCTATCACCTCGGAGTCATCCGCTACCTGCGCGACAACGGTGTTCTCGACATGCTCACCGACATCGCCTCGGTGTCTGGCGGGAGCATTCTCGGCGCTCACCTCGCTCTCAACTGGAACCGCTACAACGGTACCGACGAGCAGTTCGACGAAGTCGCTCGCGAATTGATCCGGTTCATTCAGTTTGACGTCCGCAACCACATCGTCCGGCGGCTGCCACTGACGATGCCCCTGCGGGTGGCGGCCCAACTGGTGGGAGCGGACCTGCCCGGGTTATCAGCCAATGCGATGCTCGAGAGGTATTACCGCGGATTTCTCTATGGTGATCGTCGGCTCTTCGAACTGCCGGAGCGACCTGCCCTCCATGTGCTCGCCACCAACGTCAGCGACGGCGTCATGGCCGTCTTCAATCGGGACGGCCTGCATATCCAGAAGCGCAACACCCAGGATTCCGATCCTTTTCACCACGTGCCCGGGCAGACGGCCAGTGTGGCGAAGGCGGTCGGGGCATCATCGGCCTTTCCCGGATTCTTTCCTCCCGTGCAGTTCACGGCGACCGACCTCGGGGTCCACGACGGGCAGTTCGTCACCGAGTCGTTCACGGACGGTGGCGTCTATGACAACCTGGGCACGCGAGCGTTCCTCTGGCTCAGGCATTATCGGGGAGAGGAATTTTCGCGGGTGCTGGTGAGCGATGCCGGCAAACCGTTCCAAATTCTCAGCAACGCCGCGCTGGGCTTCGTCGCCCAGTCGATCCGCGCGTCCGACATTCTGTGGGATCGGGTTTGGCAGCTGGAGCGGGAAAACTTCGGCGATCGCAACGGCTTCTTCTTCACCCCGGTGACCCGCATCGTCGACCCAAATGATGACCCGCATGCACTTCATCCGGTGGTGCAGGCCGAGGTGTCGATGATTCGGACCGACCTTGACCGCTTCAGCGACCTGGAAATCAACGCCCTGGCCGTGCATGGCTATGAAGTGGCCCGTGACATGAATCGGCAGATCGCCGATCGTGCCATCAAGCCCGTCCGCGAAGGCCCGGTCTGGGAGCCACTACCCGGCCGAGGCTCGATCCTGGCAGCCGTCACCGAAGCCGCAGAGCATCCGACCGTGCCTGGCACCGCCCGCACGGCGACCACCAATGTCGCCGTGCGCCTCGCCGAAAAACTTCGCCGTTCAGGCCGCCGCAAGGTCTGGTCAACGCTGCTGGATTGGAAAGATTGGCCGACCTACATCTACCTCATCGTGGGTCTGCTGCTG
>JBIKNV010000458.1:0-2885 GCA_044358475.1 Pirellulales bacterium
CCCCACAGACCGAAGCCATCGAGCTTGATCCGTTGGACTCGAGGATGTCGGAGATGACGCGGATCGTGTAAGGGAACTGATCCGGCTCCGGCAGCACAGGCTTCACGCTCCGCTCGGCCAACGCCCCGTGGCCGATCTCCCGGCGGCCAGGCCCCCGAATCGGCCGCACTTCGCCCACCGAAAACGACGGGAAGTAGTAGTCGAGCATGAACTTCTTCGAATACTCGTCGATCAGGCCGTCGACCCGCTGCTCATCCTTTCCCGTCCCGAGCGTGATCGTGATCAGGGCCTGTGTCTCACCGCGCTGGAAGAGTGCCGATCCATGCACGCGGGGCAGCAGATCGACCTCGCAGTGCAGCGGCCGGAGGGACGTGTAGTCACGACCGTCGGGCCGTTTGCCCTCGAGGATCAGCTCCCGGACGGCCCGCTCTTCGAGACCGTGCCAGACGTGGGCGAAGTCGGCCTCGCTGATGCCGCCCGCGGCACCTGGCTGGAAGTTGAAGGCCGGCTCGCTCGGCATGACGGCGGCCTTGGCCTTCTCGCGCAGGGCCTTTACGGCCTGTCCGCGATCCTGCTTCATCGCGATCGCCTTGGCCGCCTTGAGCTCACCGAGGTAGTCGCGAGTGAGCCGGTCCCGCAGGGCTGAGTAATCGGCGAGCACGTATTCCTTCTTCGGCTTGCCCGCCTTGCGGGCAAGCTCGTCCTGCATCTCGCACAGGATGCGGATGTAGCGATGAGCCTCCTCGAGAGCCTCGAGCATGCGGTCCTCGGGCATCTCGCGGGCGAAGCCTTCGATCATGAGCACCGCGGTCGGGCTGCCCGACACGACGAGGTCAAGATCGCTCTCCTCGAGCTGATCCTGTGTTGGGAAGGGGATGAATCGTCCGTCCACCTGGGCCAGCCGCACACTCCCCAGCGGCCCCTGAAACGGAAGCGGCGAGATGCACAACGCCGCCGAGGCGCCGATCATCGCCAGGACGTCGGGATCGTTTTGACGGTCGCTGGCCAGCACCGCGGCCTGCACCTGCACTTCGTCATAGAAACCCTCGGGAAAGAGCGGGCGGATGGGACGGTCGATGAGGCGGCTGGTGAGTGTCTCCTTCATCGTCGGCCGGCCTTCGCGCTTGAGGAAGCCGCCGGGAAACTTGCCGGCCGCTGCCGCCCGCTCGCGGTAATCGCAGGTGAGGGGGAAGAAGTCGATGCCGGCCCGAGGGGCGCCGGTGGCAGCCGCGACGAGCACCGTGGTTTCGCCGTAAGACACCAGCACGCTGCCAGCCGCCTGCTTCGCCAAAAAGCCCGTCTCGATGGCCAACACCTGATCGCCGATCTGCCGCTCAACTCGTTCTTTCATGGTTTTCTCTTCCGTAGCCATCGGGCCGCGTGTGACGTTCGACCCAGGGCATACGTCGCCCTGGGCGCCTTTTCCGTGCGGCAAGAGGCCGCACCAACAAATGCCACTCGAAAGAGGGCTTACTTGCGGATCTCGAGCCGCTGAATGATGTCGAGATACCGCTGCGGCGCCACACGCTTGAGATAGTCGAGCAGGCGACGACGACGGCTCACCATCATGAGCAGACCTCGCCGGCTGGCAAAGTCCTTGCTGTGCTTCTTGAAGTGATCCGTGAGATGGGAGATCCGCCCGGTCAGCAGGGCGATCTGAACCTCGGCCGAACCGGTGTCGGCCTTCCCACGCCCGTAGGCGCCGATCAACTCGTGCTTGCGTTCCTTGGTGAGCGACATCAGCCGTTTCCACCCATCCGCGGGTGGCATTCGTTGTTTGGAAATGACGTTTTCGTTGAAACGGAGTCTACCCGCCCCCGGTTTTTTTGCAACAGGTCCTACTTCGCTCCGCGGTTGATGCCGTGGGGCGTGTGGACGACGTTCCAGGCCAGCCCGAGTTTTTCGAGGGCCAGGATCACCCAGTAGGTGGTATCAACCTCCCACCACTTGTGGCCGTGCTTGGCCATTCTCTGGAAGGCGTGGTGGTTGTTGTGCCAGCCCTCGCCGAAGGCCAACAGGCCCACCCACCAGAGGTTCGTGGAATCATCGGTGGTCTCGTAATTGCGGTAGCCCCACATATGGGTGGCCGAATTCACGAACCACGTGACGTGGAACACGATCACCATGCGCACGGCCAGCCCCCAGAGCAGCCACGAGATGCCGACGTCGCGTCCGTAGAGCATCCAACCGGAAGCAAGCAACACGCCACCGATGAGCACATGCCAGAGGAGAAACGTGGCGTGCAAGAACCGCAGACCGCCATCTTTCTCCAGATCGGGCGCCCACCGCTTCACATGCGCCGCCACCTCGTCGCCGGGATGACTGGGAAACAGCCAGAGCATGTGGGCCCACAGACCACCATCACGGGGCGAATGAGGATCGCCATCCTGATCGCTGAAGACGTGGTGCTTGCGATGATTGGCAACCCAGACCAGGGATGACCCCTCGCCAGAAATGCCGCCGAGAAACGCGAACAGCCACCGCACTGGCCGGTACGTCGTGAAGCTGCCGTGAGTAAGGAGACGGTGATAGCCAAGGCACACGCCAAGCCCGCCGGTCACCCAGTAGAGCGCCATGCAGATCCAGAAGCCCGACCAGGTGAAATAGAAGGGGGCGGCGAGGGCGGCGAGGTGGATGCCACCGATCCAGATCGCCGTTGGCCAGTCGAGGTCGGTCCACCTGCGGGCGGCTTCCTCCCGCCGCGGCTCGATCTCGGCATGATGCTGGGAAGACTGCTCCGGCACGACAACAGATGTGCGACCAAACGAACAGGACTCGTCGTCGAGCGCGATCTCGTGCGATTGCCGGCCATGACGACTGGTCGGTGCGGTGGGTTCGGCGGGCGAGGCAGTGGGAGTCATGGGAGTTCCTTGTCGTCCGGGAAT
>JBIKNV010000459.1:0-2881 GCA_044358475.1 Pirellulales bacterium
ACTTCTTCGACTGGGCGGAGGAGCGGCTCGGCGGTCGCGTGGGCTTGGGGTATCAGTTTGCCTTTGCCCCCGACCTGTCGATCAATGCCGGCTTCCGTGGCGAGAACGTCGACATCTACCAGCCGCGAATCCTCGCGCCCGACATTGTCAACATGCTGGGCACCAACTCGGTGTATGGCTTCAGCGGCGGCATCGTCCACGACACCCGCGACAGTCCCTTCCTTCCGACGCAGGGCCATTTGGCGACGTTCGAGTTCGAACAGGTGATCGGCACCTTTCAGTATCCCCGCGGCGTGCTCGAGGGAAGGCAGTACTTCCTTGTCAATGAGCGGCCCGACGGCTCCGGCCGCCATGTGCTTTCGATCGGGTCCATCCTCGGGATGTCGGGCCCCGACACGCCCGCCTACGACAACTTCTTCGCGGGTGGCTACAACACGATCCGTGGCTTCGCGTTTCGTGGTGCCAGCCCGCGGCAGGACGGCGCGATCGTCGGTGGTCCGTTCCAGTGGCTCAACACGATCGAATACATGTTTCCGATCACGGCGGACGATTCGCTCCGGGGCGTCGTGTTCACCGACTTCGGTACTGTTGAGCCCAACGTCGCGATCAGCCAAATGCGGGTGGCGCCCGGTGTCGGCCTCCGGATCACGCTGCCGGCGATGGGGCCGGCCCCGATCGCGCTCGATTTCGCTTTCCCGGTCGCCTATGCATCGGACGACACGCAGCAGCTGTTCAGCTTCTTCGTCGGCTTTGCCCGGTAGAACAGGAAGGCTCGCTTGATCGCCCTCAACCGATCGTCGACGCTCGATCCTGCCCGGATCCTCGTGATCCGCAATCGCTACATCGGCGATACCGTGCTCGCGATCCCCTTCCTGCGAAATCTGCGGCGGCGATTTCCCGATTCGGTGATCGACGTGCTGGTCGAGCCGGGGGCGGGCCAGATCCTGGCCGATTGTCCCTACAAGGACGAGCTTGTCGTCTGGAATCGACCGCAGCGTGTCAACGAGGTCGTGCCGGGGTCGCTCTCCAATATCGTGGCCACGGCGCGGTGGCTGCGGGAGAAGCGGTATGACCGCGCCTACATTCTCAAGCGATCGCTCTCGACTGGTCTGCTGGCGTGGCTGGCCGGCATCCCGCATCGCGTCGGCGTGGCGAAGGATGGGCGAGGATTGCTCCTCACGCGTCGGGTTCCGTATCACAGGGGGCGACACGAGGTCGAGCTGACGCTCGATCTCCTCCGTGCCGACGGCATCGAGGTCGATGACGCGCACAATGAAAACTGGATCGCCGACGAGGCCGCTGCGAAAGCGGATCGGTTGTTGACGGGCCTCTCACCGGCGCGGCCGCGGGTCTTCGTGGCGCCGCGGTCGACCGACGAGGAGCGGAACTGGCCGCTCGATCGAATGGCGGAGGTGATCCGCTGGCTGATCGAGGATCGTGGCTGCGACGTCGTCCTGTGTGGCGCGACGGCCGATCTCATCACGCATCGGCGTGTGGCGGCCGCGCTGCCGCCGCTGGCGGCTCGTCACCTCCATGACTTTTCGGAGACGTGTTCGCTCCGTGAGGCCGCGGCTGTTATGTCGCGAATGGATCTTTGCCTGGGAGTTGACTCGGGGCTGCCCCACGTCGCGGCATCCTTCGGCGTGCCGGTGCTGACGCTCTCCGGGGCGGCCGATCCGCGGCAGTGGCATCCTTGGAAGACGCAGTCAACGGTGGTGGAAGCGGCCGATGACACCCGCTCGATGCTGGGCATCACGGTCGGCCAGGTGAAGGCCGCGACCGACCAACTCGTCGCCGAGGCGGGCATCGCAGAGAAGGCCCGTCGCCGTGGCATGCGGAGCCTCGACCTACGGAGCGGCAGCTATGCCTACCAGGTGATCGAGTCCTCGCCGCCAGAGCAGACGCAGTCGCGCACGCTGCTGGAAAACGCAACACGGTTGCCAGGAATGGCAAAAGTAGCCTGAGTTTGCTGGCCCACGTTTTGGCGTGTGCTACACTTCCCAATGTTGATTCGCCCCGCCGATCGACCTTCTGGTCCGCGATCTGGCCCCCCCAGATCGGCGACGCGGGTGACCCCCGAAGGAAATGGTTCCATGGGTTGCTCGGCTCTGCTGGCTGTGCGCCATTCTTGCGGCACTGTTTTTTCGGTCGCTGCGTTCGCCTGCTCGGTATGGGCTGAGCAGCCGCTCGACTTCAATCGCGACATCCGGCCGATCCTCTCGGAAAACTGCTTCTACTGTCATGGTCAAGACGGCCAGAAGCGGGAGGCCGACCTGCGGCTCGACGACCGGCAGGCCGCGATCGACTCGGGCGCGATCGTGCCGGGCGAGCCCGGCGCGAGCACGCTGCTCGAGCGGATCCACTCGACCGACCCCGATGTTCTGATGCCGCCGCCCAACTCCAACAGGCGGCTCTCCGATGCCCAGAAGAAAATCCTCGACCGCTGGATCAAGGACGGCGGCGAGTACGAGCCCCACTGGGCGTTTACGCCGCCTGAGCGGCCGCTGCCGCCGGACGTGAAGCAGGCCGACTGGGTGCGGAACGATATCGACCGCTTCGTGCTGGCGAAGATCGAGGCGACGGGGCTTGCGCCGTCGCCGGAGGCCCACCGCTCGACGCTCATTCGCCGACTGCATGCCGATCTGGCTGGGCTGCCGCCGACGCCCGAGGAGGTCGATGCCTTCGTCGCCGATCCTGATCCACTGGCCTATGAAAAGCTCGTCGACCGGCTGCTCGCCTCGCCCCACTACGGCGAGCGGATGGCACTGCCCTGGCTCGATGCCGCACGCTATGCCGACAGCAACGGTTTCCAGCAGGATGGCGACACGTGGCAGTGGCTCTGGCGAGACTGGGTGGTGAAGGCGCTGAATGCCGACATGCC
>JBIKNV010000460.1:0-2880 GCA_044358475.1 Pirellulales bacterium
CCGGACGGGCTCGAGAGATCCTCGCGAATTCGGCCGACGAACACGTCATCACGGCCGCTGCTCGACCGCGGCGTCGGATACTGTTTCTTCTCGAGGTCATCGATCACGGTGATCCCGGGCGCCTGCGCCAACAGCCGGCGGGCTTCGTCGGCCGAGAGCTTCTTCTCGGTCTCGATGAGGATCGATTCACTGTGGCCGGTGGCGACGGGCACCCGCACACAGGTCGCACAGACACCGATCGACTCGTCACCCAGAATCCGCCTCGTCTCCAGCACCATCTTCATCTCCTCGCTCGTCGCTCCACCGGGGCGAGGTGAGCCGATCTGGGGAATGAGATTGGCGGCGATGGGATGCGGGAAAATGCTGCGGGGCTCGGATTCCCCCTTCAGCCAGGCGGCGGTCCCCTGCTCCATCTCCGTCGTCGCGGCCAGCCCCGCGCCGCTCACGGCCTGGTAGGTGCTCACGACGACCCGCTTCACCCGCGCCGCATCATGCAGCGGTTTCATCACCATCACCATCTGCGTCGTCGAACAGTTGGGGCTCGCGATGATGCCGCGGTGGGTGGCAATTGTCTCGGGGTTCACCTCAGGGATGACAAGCGGCACCTGCGGATCCATTCGGAAGAACGCGCTTTCGTCGACGACCACGGTGCCCCGCTCCACCGCCCAGGGGACGAATTCGGCCGCCACCTCATCGGGCGTGCTGCCGATGGCCACCTGCACGCCCGTGAACGCGTCGGGGTCGAGCACCTCGACGTCGAACGAGCGGCCCGCCACCGTCATCGGCTTGCCGGCCGACCGCGGCGAGGCGAGCAGCTTGATTCGCCGCGCGGGAAACTCCCGCTCGAGCAGCAGGGAAACGATGATGCGGCCCACGGCGCCGGTGGCACCCACGACTGCGAGCGTGTCGATCATGAAACGACTTTCAGGGATCCTGGGGAAAGGGGACGGGGTGAAACAGCACGACGGGAAACAAACGAGCGAAACCAGGCGGCCGGCACGAAGGCGAGGTTTGCCACGATCATGGCCAGACCAAACTCCATCATGCCCATGGCGAGCCCGATTCCCAAGTGGACCACCACGGCCATCGCGAGAACGAGCGGCCGCGTCAGCCGGGGCCAGACGAGGGCCGCGTAGGCAACCTCCCAGAAGAGCGTGGCCAGCGTGATCGCATTGACGAGCAGCGGGTGCCGGGCAAGCCAGGTCAGGTCGAGGGTGCGGTATTGCACGTTGGCGGCGGCTCCCCAGAGCGCGGTGCCCTCCCACCAACTCGCCCCGAGCAGTTTGCCGCCGCCCGAAAAGAAATAGACGATGCACAGGTGCACCTGCAGCAGCCGCAGGGCGATCGACGCCCGCACCGAGGGGGCCGCTCCCCGCTCCGCGAACAGCAGGCTGTCGACCGAGAGCACCGCCCCCGCCGGGCCGATGACCAAGGGAATGAGGAGCAGGCCGAGCGTGTCGTCGAGGCCGAAGACATTGAGGGGCGCCCGATTGACGGCGCTCACGAGGCCCGCCAACGCGACGACCGCCGCGAGCGGAGTCGCCAGCCCGATGGTCAGGAACACCGCTGCAATGAGCGTGATGCCGCAGAGCACGCGGGCCCCCGTCGGCGACGATGCCGCAAAATACCAGCTCCATTGCCAGGGCTGATCGTTGGATCGCCAGACGTTTTCCGGCTGCTGCCAGCCTGCCGTGCCGAAGAAAGCATCGATGTCGAGCAGCCAGACCGCCATCGACCACGCGAGCAGCAGCCCGGTGGCGATGCGAATCACAGCCAAGGGCAACGGGTCGGCGGGCGTAAACCAAAAGTGGTTCCACGCAGCGGCCCAATCCCGCAGCCATGACGCCGGAGTGGACGGTGATCGACCATCGACGGGTTCGATCATCGGTCGCCTTTCTGTGGCCAGGCATACGTGCCCAGAGGGATCGACATGTCCTCCCCTCCCCTGCCCTCCGTCACCTCCTCGGGTGCCGGCAGGTAATGCTCGACGAGGGTGAGTTCGATCCGGCTGCCCCCCTCACGTGCGAGGAGATGCGCCGCAAGGTCTTTGACAAGCGGCTGCCACTCCCGTTTGGCGTCGGCAGCAACCTCGGCCGGTGCGTCCGGGAGAGGCACCAGTGCCGATATTTTTTCAGGCAGCATGAACCGCCGGTGGTACAGCAGCCGGGGCCAGTCCGTTTTCGCGTCGGGGATGACGCCGGATTTCTGTGTCCCGTCGGGCATCTGCACCGCCCAGCGAAAGGAGTGGCCGGGGCCGGGATTTGGCGCAAAAAAGCGGTAGCCATGCCCCAACGCAACCGCGCCGATCAACGGCCGGAACGGCTGGATGCAGCGGTTGGCAAGGAGGCTCGCCGGAGGAGGCCCGGCCAACGGAGGCAGCACCACGGCCAACAGGTAGACGGCGATCGCGATCGACGCAACGATCCGCAGCCACCGCGGCCAGAAGGAACAGGATTCCATCCCGTTACTCTACCAAGCCGGCTGCGGGCATCCAGAAACGACTCGCTCCCGCGGGGCTTGGGCTTCCCCGCGGGAGCGATGATGCAACGTTCCCGAGAACTCATGTTCCGGGGAATCAGTTACCGAACCGACGCGGTGGCGTCGGCAAGCGAGGCCAGGCCCGCCGTCGGGTCGAGTGAGAACTCCACCGTGTCACCGGCGGCGAGGTCGATCACCTTCGACACGACCTGCTCCCGACCGTCGATCTCGGTGGCCACGCGAATCTCGTAGCCTTTCCACGACTGGCCGGCGGCCAGCATCGTGGTCTCGAACTGTCGGGTCGCACCCTTCGATCCGGTGGCATTACCAGCCAACCAGACCTTCGCATCGGCCGGCACGTGCAACGTAACCGTGGTCGTAGGGGCCTTCTTCACCACCGGT
>JBIKNV010000461.1:0-2877 GCA_044358475.1 Pirellulales bacterium
TCCGGCACCCGCCGCTCCGGCACCCGCCGCTCCGGCACCCGCCGCTCCGGCACCCGCCGCTCCGGCACCCGCCGCTCCGGCACCCGCCGCTCTGTCGGTGGCAGGCGCGGCCATCGCTGTGCCTCCTGCGGCTGTGCCAGAGAGCACAGCCAGCCGGCCGATGTCGAGGTTCTCGTCTGATGGGTCCGCGGCTCCCGCTCAGGAGAGCCAGTGGGCGGCAGAGTCACCCACTGCCAGCCTTCCCACGACGATGCCCCAGTCGGCTACCAGAGCACCCTGGGATCCAGCTCCGGCCACTCAGTCGCCTGCAGTCACGACCGCGGCCCGACCCGCAATCGAACCCGCGCCGGCCCAGGGGCCGACAAGTCCTTCTGGAATGGCGTCATGGCTCGGTGACTCGGCGCAGCGAGCCACGACCGCCACGTACGGCGCGTCAGTGCCGCAGCCGGCACCCCAGCCTCAGCCGACCCAGGCTCCTCCCACTCCGGCCGTTGCCACCTACGGATCGACACCGCTGCCCCCATCGCCGGCCAGCCCGGCCCAGACGGCCGCCGCAGCCGAGCAGTCCGGCGACGAAAAACCGAAGAGTTCCAACGCCTTTTTGGCGGCGCTCCAGCGGCCATTCAGTTTCTTCTCGTCCACGCCGAAAGTGGAGAAGGCCGAGCCCACCACGCCGCCGGCGGTGCCCGCTGCGGCGAAGGTCGATCCCTACGGCACGATGCCACTCGGCATGGAGGGCTACTGTCCAGTCACGCTGGCCGAGAAGGGCCAGTGGGTGGAAGGCCGAGCCCAATGGGGCGCTCGCCATCGAGGCCGCACCTATCTCTTCGCCGGGGAATCTCAGCAGCGGGCCTTTCTTGCCGACCCCGACCGCTACGCTCCCGCTCTCTCCGGCGATGATCCGGTCGTGGCATTCGATGGAGGAAAGTCGGTGCCTGGCCAGAGACGGTATGGCGTGACCTATCAGTCGCGGATCTACCTCTTCTCCTCCCCCGAGACACGGACGACGTTTTCGAGCAACCCGCAGCGCTACACCGCGCGGGTCGCGGTGGCTGAAAATCCGTCTTCGCCGACTGGCACGGTCCTCAGGTAGGCCGCGCCCACCCCTTCGATCGCGATACCGCATCCGTCCACCGATCGCGGAGTCGGCGGCGGTCGCCGTCAGTCATCGCGGGCTCGAACCGCCGGTCGATCCGCCGCGCCTCCGCCACGGCATGGGCATCGGCATACAACCCCGTGGCCAGGCCTGCGAGCAGGGCGGCCCCGAGCGCCGTCGTTTCCCGCACGACCGGCCGCTCCACCGCGATCCCGAGCACGTCGGCCTGCATCTGCAAGAGAAGGTTGTTGGCACTCGCTCCACCATCCACCCGGAGCGTGGTCAATGGCATGCCGGCATCCTGCTCCATGCAGCCGACGACATCAGCCACCGACAGGGCGATGGCTTCCAACGCGGCCCGTGCCACATGCGCCCGCGTCGTCGCCCGCGAGAGCCCGACGAAGATCCCCCGAGCAAAGGGATCCCAGTGGGGTGTGCCGAGCCCGGTGAGTGCCGGCACCACCATCATGCCTCCGGTATCGGGCACACTGCGGGCCAGCGGCTCGATCTCCGCCGCGTCGGCGATCATGCCGAGCCCGTCACGCAGCCAGCCGACGAGCGCCCCGGCCACGAAGACGGCCCCCTCGAGACAATAGGTCGGCGGACCGCCGACATCGCAACATGGCGTTGTGAGCAGCCCACTTTCGCTCGGCACGGGCCGTGCGCCGGTCGCGAAAATGAGAAACGCGCCAGTGCCGTAGGTGTTTTTTGCCTGGCCGGCGGCTGTACAGCCCTGGCCGAAGGCCGCTGCGAGTTGGTCGCCGGCGCAGCCGGTGATCGGGATCGCAGCGCCGAGCAGCGTGGAGTCGACGATGCCGAAGTCGCCGCTCGACGGCCGCACCTCGGGCAGGATGTCGCGAGGCACCCCGAACAGTCGACAGAGTTCGTCGCTCCACTGCATGCGATGAATGTCGAAGAGGAGCGTGCGACTGGCGTTGGTGACGTCGGTCGCATGAACGCGGCCGCCGGTCAGCCGCCAGATGAGAAACGAGTCGACCGTGCCAAAGAGGATCTCACCCGCCGCGCATCGCTGCCGCAAGCCCGGGATCGTCTCGAGGAGATGCACGATCTTCGTGGCCGAGAAGTAGGGGTCGAGCACGAGGCCGGTGCGGCTACGAATCTCCGGTTCCACCCCCTGAGCCTTGAGCCGTTCGCAGATCGGCGCCGACACGCGGCTTTGCCACACGATCGCCGGCCCCACCGGCCGGCCGGTGGCGCGCTCCCACAGGATCGTCGTCTCCCGCTGGTTGGAGATGCCGATGGCGGCGACATCGGCAGCGGTCATGCCCGCTTTTTCCAGCACCGCACGGCCGCAGGCCAGCTGGCTGTTCCAGATGTCTTCGGGGTCGTGCTCGACGATCGCCATGTCAGCCTGCTGTCCTGCGGCGGCCGTGCCCTCGGCGGCCCGCGTGTGCTGGGGAAACTCTTGTTGGGCCACGGCCAGCGGCCGCCCTTGACGGTCGAAGAGGATGGCTCGGCTCGATGTGGTGCCCTGATCGAGCGCCATGACGCAGTGCGGCACCGCGGAACGGGGTGTCATGTATCTATCTCCACAAAACGCTTTCCACCGTGAATCATCGTGGCGTATTCTGAATCGACAGGTTGCCCACGCCGTGGCCCGCGGCAGCCTCATCCTGCCGACTCGCTGAGACTACCCCTGGCGATGCACGCCCGTCACCTCGAACGGAACGTTTTGCGCACGAGCCTGGCCTGCGTGGCCCTCGGATTCATGCCTGCCGCAGCCGCAGTCGAATCACCACCCGTGCACGCCACATGGACCG
>JBIKNV010000463.1:0-2864 GCA_044358475.1 Pirellulales bacterium
CTGCGGGGCTTCAAGGTCGACGAGGCTCTCCAGCATGCCAAAGACCTCGGCCTCACGCGGGTCGAGTTCTACCCCGGTATGTACCCGATCAATTCCGACGCGGCGGCGATTGCGGCGATGAATGCCAAGCTCGCCGACCTCGGCCTCTCGATCTCGGCCCACGGCGTGAACCGGTTCACGAAAGACGCCGCCAAGAATCGAGAACTCTTCGAGTTTGCGAAGCGGGCCGGCATCACGATCCTCGGCGCCGACCCCGACCCCGACTCGTTCACAAGCCTCGATGAACTCGTGAAGGAGTTCGATATCCGCGTGGCGATCCACAACCACGGCCCTGCGCACCGCTACAACAAGGTCATCGACGTTTTGGATGCCATCGAGAAGCATGACGCCCGCATCGGGGCCTGCGCCGATCTGGGCCACTTCATCCGCTCCGGTGAGCGGCCGACCGAGGTGATCCGCCTCCTCAAGGGGCGGCTCTATGGCATTCATCTGAAGGACTTCGCCGAGATGCAGGACAAGACCGAGGGCGTGATCCTCGGCGCAGGCCACATGGAGGTGCCGGCGGTTATGGCGGCGCTTGTGCAGGTCGGCTTTCCAGCCGACGGCGCCCTCTCGATCGAGTACGAGGAGAACCCACAAAACCCGCTCGACGAGATCCGCGAGTGCATCCGCGTGGCCCGTGCGGCGATGCCGCAGGCCTGACGAGCGACATCGCCGCTGGGATGAGTCCAGAAAGATGCGTCCACGGTGACGTGCACACCGTGGCGGCAGGGTTGCGAACTTGTCCGCACCGGTGTTGAATACCGCGGGATTCGAACCGAGTTGCATCAACCGCAGGAGCCTCCACCGTGGCCAAGAAGACCGTCGCCGACATCCATCCGCAGGGCAAAGCCGTTCTCGTCCGCGTCGATTTCAACGTGCCCCAGGATGATGCCGGAGGCATCACCGACGACCGGCGGATTCGGATGGCCCTGCCTACGATCAAGTCGATCCTCGACCGTGGCGGAAAGGCGATCCTGATGTCGCACCTCGGCCGGCCAGCCGGCAAGGGTTTCGAGCAGGCCTTCTCGCTCGCGCCGGTCGCCGCACGGCTGGCGGAACTCCTCGGCACGCCCGTGGAACTCGCCGCCGACACCGGCGGCCCCGATTCCCACGCCAAGGCCAAGGCCCTGCCGGCCGGCGGCGTGCTCGTGCTGGAAAACGTCCGCTTCAACAAGGGGGAGAAGAAAGGGGATGACGCGGCCTATGTCGACGGTCTCGCGACGCTCGCCGACGCCTACGTGAACGATGCCTTCGGCACCTGCCACCGCACCGAAGCGAGCATGCATGCCGTGCCCAAGGCGATGAAGGCCCTCGGCAAGGCGGCGACCAGCGGCTTCCTCGTCGAGAAAGAGATCCAGTACCTCTCCGATGCCATCGCCACGCCGAAGCGGCCGTTTGTGGCGATCCTCGGCGGCAAGAAGGTGAGCGACAAGATTGCCGTGATCACGAATCTGCTCTCGATCTGCGACCATGTGCTGATCGGCGGGGCGATGGCCTACACGTTTTCGCTGGCCCAGGGGGGCAAGACGGGCAAGTCGCTCGTCGAGACCGACAAGGTGGAGCTCGCCAAGGAGTTGCTCGGTAAGGGAGCCGGGAAACTCGTGCTGCCGGTCGACACGCACTGCGCGGATGATTTCTCCTCCGCTGCCAACAAGAAGATCGTGAAGGCGGGCGAGATTCCCGACGGCTTCGAGGGGCTCGACATCGGACCGGAGACGGCGAAGCACTATGCCGCGATCATCCGTTCTGCCGGCACGGTCGTGTGGAACGGCCCGATGGGCGTGTTCGAGATGCCCCCCTTCGATGCCGGCACGAAGGCTGTCGCCGACGCGGTGGCCGATGCCACTGCGAAGGGGGCGATCACCATCATCGGCGGCGGTGATTCGGCCGCAGCGGTCGAGCAGCTCGGCTACGCGGAGAAGGTGAGCCACGTGTCGACCGGCGGCGGGGCGTCGCTCGAGATGCTCGAAGGGAAGGCTTTCGAGACGGTCGCCGTGCTGGATGAGAAGTAAGCCGGCTGACGCGACGGCTGGCGCGCTGTCCCGCGGGCTTGCGCCCTGCGGCTTCTTGGGGAACACTCGCGCCCTCTTCCAGCTAGCCCCGGGCGCGAGCCCGGGGGCTGCGGAGGTGCCGGTGGGCGATTCAGCCCGCCGGCTGGCGCCCGGCGGCTTCCTGGGGAACGGTCTACAGCGCAGCTGAATCCCGCTCCATGCCGGCGGTGTCGGTCACGCTGGGCTTGGCGGCCAGCCGCTCGCCCATGGTGGTCACATAGCTCTGGTCGGCCGTGCTGAGCCGGCTCCTCGGCACGGTCGTAAACCGGCCGTTGAGCTTGATGATCCGCACATGGTCGGGATGCACCTCCACCAGCCGCCCCACGGTGTCGTGGCTGCCGCTGTCGTCAAACCACCGTCGTACCGGCTCGGCCGGCAGGGCAGAGAACGGATCGTCGTCAGCGGCCGGCTTGTCCTCGCCCTTAGATTTCTCGGCAGCAGGAGCGGGCGCTGGCGACTCCGGCACCGCGGGAGCAGGAATTTCCGGAAGTGGCAGCGGGGATTTGGGCTCCACCCGCTTCGCCGCCGGCGGGGCCGGCTCGTCGTCGGCAGCCGCCTGCGGCGCCGGCTTCGCCTCCTCAGTCATTTCCCGTTTCGTTTCCTGGAAGTCCTCATACGACGACTTCCCTCCCTTCTCTTTCTCGAAGATGTTGTCCTCCGCCGAGCGGGCGGGCTGCTGTGTCGCGGCTGGCTTGGCTTCCGGCATCGGCTGCGACTCAATTTTGGACTTGAGTTCGGACAGCTCCACCTCGAGGTCAGATTTCATCCCTG
>JBIKNV010000464.1:0-2861 GCA_044358475.1 Pirellulales bacterium
GACTTGATTCGGCGGGCCATCGAGACGTCGAACGGCGGCGTGCTCGGTGCCGCGCTCGAGGCCGCCTCCGTGCATCCCGACGCCTCCCTGCTGCCGGCCGTCAAGGAATTGCTCGCGGAGCAGCCCGATCCGAGTCCGCAGTTGATCGATGCCGTCGCTGCGGTCGGTGATTCGGACGCGATCGGTCAACTGGTCGGGTGGCTCAAGCGGGAGAAAAACCCGGCCCTCCGCCTGAAGTTGATCCTGGCGATCAATCGCATCCCCGGGGAAGTGGCCGACAGGGTGTTGGCCGACCTGTTGGCGAACGTCGCCGAGCCGCTGCAGGCCGACCTGCTCTGCCGGATCGCGGGCCAGCGAACCCTGCCGGGCGCCGGACGGTTTCTCGGCAGCCTGGCGGAGGATGCCACGGCGCCGGTGGCGGTTCGCGGCCAGGCGATCTGGGCCTTGGGCAGGTACGCCGACGCCGAAGCCAAGGACTCGCTCCGCCGGCTGAGCGCCGACGCTCCGAAGTATTTTCCGGGCTTCGCGGAGAACCGCCTGATCCCCGAACCGCTCGAGCAGGCCCGGCTGTTCATCGATCTCGCCCGCCTGCGGCAGGGCGACGCGTCCGCGGAGGCTGAGGTCGTCCGTCGATTCCACGCGGCGACCCCGGCCACGCAGGTCTCGGTGCTGCGGTCGCTGGCGCAGATCAACCGCGATTCGCCGCTGATCGCCGTCGGACTGAAGTCGGCGGATTTCGCGGTCCTCGACGCCGCGGTCCGGGCGGCCCGCGCGGGCAACCCGGCCAAATATGCCGCCGATCTGGCGGCGCTGCGGCAAGCGCCGTTCATCGCCGCCCTGCTCGAGTCCGGGCTCGACACCTGGCAACTGCCCGCTGCCTTGGACGCGTCGTACGCCGCCGGAAACACCCCGACCACCACCCCATGAAAACGCTCCGCCACTTCCTGTTGCTCGCCTTGGCCGTGTCGCCGACGTCCGTTCTCGGCCACGAGTCACCGATCGACCATGTCGAGCGGGAGTTGCGGCTGTGCGCCGAGGAGGGACGAGTGAGGCTCGTCTATCGGCTGCTGCCCACCGAACGGGCCACGCTCGTGGAACTCAAGTCGATGGATGCCGATGGCGACGGCACGATCTCCGGCGGGGAGCGGGAGGCCTTTTTCGCCGGCAAGGCGCAGGCGATCGCGAAGCGGATCGAACTGACGATCGACGAGCAACCCCTGCCGCTCGAGCCAAACGGCTCCGTGCGGTGCGACCCGCAACTGGGGCAGACCTACGTCTTCTCCGTCCCCGTGCCGAAGCTCGCATCGGGCCGGCACCCGGGCAAACTGGTCGACGGCCATTCGCGCGACTATCCCGGCGGCTACGTCTGGAAGGAGCCGGGCCACGGCGGCCCGGGGGCGATCCGCTTCGAGCCGGTCGCTCCCGCCACCGATCGCCGCTCGCCCGACCACCCTCCATGGCTGGAACTGCAATTCAACGTCCTCGTGCCCTGATTTTCCAGATTGTTCGAAACCCAGAGTTTTTCGTTTCCCTTCTTCACAAACCCCAACCCCCGGATCCGCTTTCCATGAACGCATCGAATGCCCAACACGCCATCGACCATGCCCGCAACGCCCGCGACCGAGTGCTCGGCGAACTCCGCAAGGTGATCGTCGGCCAGGAAGACCTGATCGACCAGGTCTTCATCGCCATGTGCGCCGGCGGCCACGTGCTGCTCGTCGGCGTGCCCGGCCTCGCCAAGACGCTGCTCGTGAGCACGCTCGCGAAGACGCTCACGATGCACTTCAAGCGGATCCAGTTCACCCCCGACATGATGCCCAGCGACATCACCGGCACGGAGATCCTCGAGGAGGATCACTCCACCGGCAAGAAACAGTTCGTCTTCGTGCAGGGACCGGTGTTCACGAACCTGCTCCTCGCCGACGAGATCAACCGCACGCCCCCCAAGACGCAGGCGGCGCTCTTGGAGGCGATGCAGGAGAAGAGCATCACGGTCGGCAAGAAGACCTACAAGCTCGAGGAGCCCTTCATGGTGATGGCGACGCAGAACCCGATCGAGCAGGAGGGCACCTATCCGTTGCCGGAGGCGCAGCTGGATCGCTTCATGTTCAACCTCTACGTCGACTACCCCTCGGATGTCGAGCTCAAGACGATCATCAAGAACACGACGGCGGGAGGGCTGGACACGCCCGAATCGGTGCTGACGGGCGAAGACGTGCTCGATCTCCGCAAGGCCGTGCGGCAGGTACCGATCAGCGATCACGTGCTCGAATACATCGTGCGGCTGGTTTCCGCGACGCACCCCAACAAGGAGACCTCGCCGGAGATCACCCGGAAATATCTGGCCTGGGGAGCGGGGCCGCGGGCCGGGCAGTATCTCGCCTTGGGTGCGAAGAGCCGGGCGCTCTTGCGCGGCAATCCGCAGGCGACCACCGACGACGTGCGGGCCGTCACCCGCGCGGTCTTGCGGCATCGGATCTACACCAACTTCACCGCGCAGGCGGAAGGCATCGACGCCGACGGCATGATCGACCGCCTGCTCAAGGTGATCGACGAGGCGCCGTCGGTAGCGTCGACCGGGCACAAGGCGAAGGCTGCGGTGGCCGCTTCATGACCCCCGGAGTGCACCACCATGGCAGAACCATCCCCCACCCCGATCGAATCGCCGCGACACCGTCGTCGCGACATTTTTCAATCGTTCGGCGCGGCTGCGGCCGGATTCGCGATGGCCAACCACGCCGTGGCCGCGGACGACGCAGCCGGCGCGCAGGTCGCCGATCGTTCGTCGAGCATCCGCATCACGGGGCTGAAGACCTACTGGGTCGGCCCGATCGTGATCGTGAAGATCGAAACGAATCACG
>JBIKNV010000465.1:0-2857 GCA_044358475.1 Pirellulales bacterium
CGTGCGAAGCCGTTCAAAGAAGCCGCCCCGCTCACCGATGGTGCAGCGATGCTCGATCATCGTCGGGAGCCATGCCATGAGGCGATCGTTGAAGCCCGGCAGGGTGTGCGACGGAAAATCCTCGAGTGGCCCCAGATCGACGAGCGCCTCGAGGACCGGAAACGATGCCCATTGATTCGGACCGCGGAGAACCTTGAGCGAACAGATTTTCATGGACGCTTGAGCGTGCTCTCATCACCCTTTGCAGACGCGTGCTCGGGGCTGGGACAGGCGTGCCGCTTCGGCCACCGGACACTCCGGCGACACATCGGGGGAAGGGCACGCGAATCGACATCGTGCGACTCGGGCGCGTCGCCCGGGAGGCACATGAACGAGAAAGAACTGACCAATCTCAGGCCGGCCAAGAGGGCCATGGGTGGGACTGATTTCTCGACGTGGAGAAGGACGTTCGGACCGGAATCGCATGCTGGAAAAAGTGTACGTGCCGGATGTGGCCAATGCGAAACTTTTTCGGAGCGATTCTCCTGGACTGAGGTGCATTCGCCGTGCCAGACGTTCGACAAGAATCGAAAGCGTGGCCAAATGCTGGAAACTGGCTGGTGGGACCAAGCCCCGCCGCTACGCGTCATGGAAAGATTGACAATCGTTCTTGCAAAACGACTGCCAGTTGTCAGGCAGGTCGTAAAAATTTCCCAAATGGCTCTCTCTGCATCGGCCCTGGAGACGCGGGCCGCGACGAAAACCATGACCTACGGTACTCTAGGGACGTTCGGAAAACCACGCATTTTCCTTCAAACAAGCCGTTTTGGGCCCGCCAACGCCCTTCCAACCGCTTCCCACGGTTTCTCTTGACCGCCCGCTCCAGCCCGCCGATTCCGCCGCCGACCCTTCCTTCGGAGTCGATGACGACCGCCGCTCCGGGGCGTTCCCCAGCCGCCCCTGGGGCAGCCCTGCCCGCACGGTTCGCCGTCGGGCCGGACGAACCGGTGCTGGCATCGTGCCGCTTCGACCTCGACGCTGCCCTCCGTTTTGCCGATGGCTGGATCGTCCTGACCCCCCACCGGCTGCTTTCCGACGATCCGGCGACCGGCCGCCCGCCGCCGGATGGCTGCCCCCTGCAGTGGCCGGTCGATGCAACCACCGAACTCGACGTCCATCTCAGGGCGGCCGTCGGCCGGATCGAACTCCTGCAGGCCGGCCGGGTCGCCGTGCAGTGGAGATTCACGGCAGCCCGGTCCAAGGGGGTGCATGCACTCGAAGACGCGTTTGACCAAATGGTTCACGGTCGACCCGAGGCCGAAGCCCCCCGCCCTGGTGAGGCAGCACGACCGATCGCGGCTCCACCATCCAAGGCTCTTGACGACGAAGACGGAGAGACCGGGCCGCGCGCCTCGTGGAAATCGTTGATTCGCCTGACTGCCTTCGCCCGCCCCTACCTGGGCATGGCCGTCGTGGGCGGCCTCCTCTCGGTGGCAAGCACGGCTGCAGCGCTCGTGCCTCCGTACCTGACGATGCCCCTGGTCGACCGAGTCCTGATTCCCAGGCAACAAGGCAGTCCGGTGCCATTCTCCGCCGTCTGGTGGTATCTCGGCGGACTGCTGCTCGCCGCCACGCTGGCCTGGCTCCTATCGTGGGCCCGCACCTGGACGTTGGCCTGGGTGAGCGAGCGGATCGCCGCCAACCTGCGGGTCAGCACGTATGCCCATCTCCAGTCCTTGTCACTCGATTTTTTCTCGGGCAAACGCACCGGTGATCTCATGGCGCGCGTGGGAAACGACACCGACCGAATCAACCTGTTTTTGTCGGTAAACGTGCTCACCTTTGTCTCCGACGTGCTGCTGGTTGCGCTCACGGCAGTCGTCCTCGTCACGCTCAATCCGCTCCTGGCGGCCGTCACGCTGGTGCCTTTTCCGTTCGTCGTGTGGCTCGCCTACACGGTGCGGGCTCGGCTCCGCCGGGGCTTCAGCCGCGCCAGCATCGCATGGGCCGACATGACAAGCGTGCTGGCCGACACGATTCCGGGAATCCGAGTCGTCAAGGCGTTTGCCCAAGAGCACCGGGAAATCGAGCGTTTCAAGGCGGCCAATGACCGCGTGCTCGATGCGAACGACCGCGTCAACGTCACCTGGTCGTTCTTCGGCCCCCTGGTCAGCCTGTTCAGCGAACTCGGCACGCTCGTCGTGTGGGCGGCGGGAGCGTGGCTCGTCTTCGGGGGCACGGTGACCGTGGGCGGCCTGACGGCGTTCCTCGCCTACATCACCCGGTTCTACACCCGCGTCGAATCGATGATCCACATGGTTCCCGCGACGCAACGCGCCGCGGCGAGCGCCCAGAGAATCTTCGACATCCTCGATTGTCGGCCGACGGTCGCGGAACCCCCGCACCCGGTGCCGCTCGGCACGGTGCGCGGCCGGATCGAGATCGACGGGGTCCATTTCCGCTACGGTGCGCGTGAGATTCTCCACGGCATCGACCTCACGATCGAGCCCGGGGAGATGGTGGGGCTCGTCGGGACCAGTGGCTCTGGAAAGTCGACGCTCGCCAATCTGGTGTGCCGATTCTACGACCCCTCCAGCGGCTCGATCCGCATCGATGGCATCGATCTCAAGGACGTTTCCATCAAGGAGTACCGCAGCAACTTGGGCTGCGTGCTTCAGGAGCCATTCCTCTTTTTCGGGACCGTGGCCGAGAACATCACCTATGGCTGCCCAGACGCATCCCGCGACCGGATCGTCGCCGCGGCACGGGCCGCCGGAGCCCACGAGTTCATTCTCGCCCTGCCGGCGGCCTATGACTCCCGGATCGGCGAGCGTGGCGGATCGCTCTCTGGAGGCGAGCGGCAGCGGCTCTCGATCGC
>JBIKNV010000466.1:0-2846 GCA_044358475.1 Pirellulales bacterium
CCAGTGGATACGCACCTCGCCGTGCATGTGCTCATCCATCGCCATGAGCAGTGGAAACCGTCGAGCACCGGCGCTCTCATCGCCCGGGCCGTGGCCGGCACAACGAGTCAGGTCTTCCAGCCGGCATACCGCTTCTTTCCTGCCTCAGGCTGGCCGGCGGATGCCATCGAGCCCAGCCAGGAATTCTGGATCCTCCATCCCAGCGGCGAACCGCTTCCCGCGTTCATTGGCCAGGCCCACCCTGCATGTGGCTCCCGCACAGACATCCTGCTGCTCGATGGCACATGGCGGCAGGCCGGCGAAATGCTCCGCTCTCTGGAAGGCGTCGGACACTGCGTTCGTTTGACCGATGCGACTGATGAGCCGAGCCGCTACTGGCTCCGCGACCAGCCCGGACTCTCGCAGCTCTCCACGGCCGAGGCGCTCATGGGCGTCTTCCGAGCCGTCGGTGAGCCTGAGGCGGAACGCCGCCTGAGACTGCACTTCGAACTGCACGTCTATGCGTCGCTTCGCGCCCGCGGCAAGCGAGAAATGGCCGAGCGGTACCTCGGCCACTCGCCGCTGCTCGCCGAGGCGGCCGAGGCCATCGATCGCCTCAACGCCCGCACATGAAAGAGCTGCGTCCCCTTTTACGGCCTTTTACGGCATGCCACAAAACGGCTATTCTGACCGTTTTATCGCCCCCGAGACCTCTACGACTCGCCCATGGCTACGACGACCGCCCCCGCCCAGTCCAACGACCCCTGGTTTCAGGATCGCTTCGCCCAGCGTATCGGCGGCGCGATGTATGGCAAAGACAGCGCGATCTACAAGTTCGAACTGATCAAGCGTGCGAAGCGGAAGGCGATCGCGGATCACCCCGAGCGGCGCATGCTCGATTTCGGCATCGGTGAAAATGACGAGATGGCGCCGGAAAACGTCCGCGCCGTGATGCGTCGCGAGATTGACCAACCGGAAAACCGTGGCTACGCCGACAACGGCATTGCCGCCTACAAGCAGGCGGCGGCCGCCTTCATGCAGCGGGAGTTTGGCGTGACGCTCAATCCCGAGACGGAAGTCAACCACTGCATCGGCTCGAAGACGGCCTACGCCATGCTGCCGGCCGCCTTCATCGATCCCGGTGACGTCACGCTCATGACCGTGCCGGGCTATCCCGTTGCCGGCACGGCCACGCGGTGGTTTGGTGGCACGGTCCATCGGCTGCCGCTGGTTGCGGAAAACGACTTCTTTCCCGATCTCGCCGGAATTCCTGATGACGTGCTCGCGAAGACGAAGATGCTCGTGCTCTGCTATCCCAACAGCCCGACCGGCAAGACGGCCACGCGGGAGTTTTACGAGCAGGTGGTTGACTGGGCCCACAAGCATCGCGTGATCGTGGTGCAGGACGCCGCCCACATCATGCTCTCCTACGACGACGAACCGCTTTCGTTTCTTTCGATCGACGGGGCCAAGGACGTGGGCGTCGAGGTGCACTCGATGTCGAAGGGCTTCCACATGATCGGGTGGCGGCTGGGCTGGGTCTGCGGTCACGAGAAGATCGTGCGGGCCTTCGCCGACGTCAAAGACAATTGCGATTCGGGCCAGTTCATGGCCATTCAGAAGGCGGGGGCGGCGGCGCTCGCCGACGTCGAGATTCCGCGGCGGGTCCGCGAGAAGTATCGCCGTCGACTCGAGAAGCTCGTCGGCGTGCTGCGGGCGGTGGGCTTCGAGTGCGAGATGCCTGGGGGCACCTATTTCCTCTATACGAAGAGCCCCCGCGGCACCGGCGATCGCGAGTTCAAGACGGCCCAGGATGCGAGTCAGTTTCTCATCAGTGAACTTTCGATCTCGACGGTTCCGTGGGATGACTGCGGGGCATACTTGCGATTTTCGGTGACCTACGAGGCCGGGGACGAGGCGGCTGAAGACGACCTCATGGCCGAGACGCATGCCCGGTTGTCACTGGCTCGCCTGAAGTTTTAATCATTTGCTCTTCCTTCGCCTTTGCGGAGCCTCATGACGATGCCTGCCACTCCCTTCGTTGTCGTCATCTGGTTGCTGCTCGGATTCACGGCGGTGGCAGGCTCGGTCGGCTGCGGGAAGCGGCCGCTGCGGATCGAAGATCGACGTGCCAAAGCCATGGACCAAGCCCCGGGGCCAGGGCGGGCGACAGCCTTGCTGGCGGTCGCCCGACGGCAGGCTGCTGCCGATGACAGCGTGGGTGCGCATGACACAATCACCGTGGCCTATAACGATGTCAGCGCAGGGGGCGAGGAGGCCGTGATTGCCCTGCTGGAAGTCGCGCAAGCCTACATCGACGTCGGGGACCGTCGCACCGCCCGCACCGTGCTCAACAGGGTTGTCGAGATTGGGAAGACCACCAGCGATCCTGCCCAAAAAGCCAAGAGGCTTGCCGATGCTGGAGCCCTATTTGGCAATGCCGATACCGGCATGGCCGATCCCCAGCAGGCGCGGGCGTTGCTCGGCGAGGCGACGACGCTCGCAGAAGAGGTGGAAGAGCGGTTTCGAGCGGAGGCGCTGGCGGTCGTCGCCATGGGGTATGTGAGCGGCGGCATGGCCAAGGAGGCCGGCGACATGGTGGAAAAACTCGAGTCGTGTCTGGCGGCCCTCTCGGACCCGCGGGCGAAGGCCGAGGCGCTTGCTGCGGCAGCGAGCGTGTATGCCAAGACAGGCAATGAGGAAAAGGCGAAGGCCTTGCTTGCCAACGCAGCCTCCACAGCCAAGGGCATCGACCGTGACGAGAGTAAGGCCTACGCTCTCTTGGCCGTCGCCAATGCCACCGCTGCCAGCAGTGACACGGCGGCAGCCCGCAAGTTGCTTGACGAGGCCGACGTGGCGGCCGGCAA
>JBIKNV010000467.1:0-2842 GCA_044358475.1 Pirellulales bacterium
GGTCAAACGGGCGATTCGGAACGCAACGGCAGCCTGTTTCTCGCCGGCAATAACGGCGAGCGACTCTGGAACAAGACGCTCGCCACCGTGCGGGCGGAGTGGCCCATCGTGCGGGCAGAGCCTCCTGATTTCGTGAGCACGCCCCCGCGACCGGGGCTCATCGAATCGGCATGGGTCGAGCCATCGGCCGCCGCGGCGGGGGTGCCGCCGTGGCCACCGAAGCGGCAGCGGGTCGTGGTGCGGGTCGTCCCAGCTGCGGACGGTGCCTGGATCGATGCCGCCGTGCAGACGCAGTCGCTGGCAGACCCCGAGGCGACCGGAGGGCTTTCGCTCGCAGGTGGTTGGCAGACCGACACCGCGGCCGCGTCGCAGGACATCACGGTGAAACTGGCTGCTCAGATGGCACCGGTCGAGAGCCCGGCCTTTTCGCTGCCGATGCCGGCGGCCGAGCCGTTCGCCGGCCAGCCGCTTCCGCTGCCCCCCGTCGATGAGAGGCCCTGGGCGGGGAGCCGACTTCCGCGGGCCTCGCGGGCCTGGCACCAGATCGCCCGCGACTATCGCAACTTCTATTCCTGTGAAAGCCTCACCTGCATCACGGCCGCCTTTGGGGCCGGCGCTCTCATGGCCAACACGGGCTTCGACCAGACGATGCAGGATGCCTGGATCACCGGCGTCGAGCCGACGAGCCTGGGAACATTCTTTTCAGACTGCAAGGACATCGGTGAGGGGCGTTACTCACTCCCGATTTTCGGGGCCGCTTACGCCACCGGACTCGTTTTCGAGAACTCGCCCGTGGGCGATGCCGTCGGTGAGTGGGGTGGCCGGTCGCTCCGGATGTTCGTCGTGGGAGCCCCGCCGCTGTATGCCCTCCAGTGGGCAACCGGTGCTTCGCGGCCGAGCGATACCGCGGGCAGCAGTTATTGGGCTCCATTTCACGACAACAACGGCGTGAGCGGTCACGCCTTCGTGGGAGCGATTCCGTTTCTGGCTGCCGCCGACATGGTGGAGAGCCCGCTGCTCAAGGGCACGCTCTATGTCTGCTCGACGTTTGTCGGCTTCTCACGCATGACCGACGAAGCTCACTATCCATCGCAGGTGTTCCTTGGCTGGTATCTCGCCTGGGCCAGCTCGCGGGCTGTCAGCCAGACGGAGATGCAGTTTGCAGGGATGGAGGTGCGGGTTGTGCCACTGCCCATGGCGGATCAGGGCGGCCTCGCCGTCGAGACTCGTTGGTGAGCCACCGAGCCACGTGGCGGGCCGCCGAGGCCGGGTGAACCCTCCGCTTGGGGGCCAGGATACGCCAACTCGCGTCGGATTCACCCGGGGCCGGCTACCTGCTGCGTTATGACTGTCGCCACCAGGCCGCGGTCGATGTCGGCGACGAGTTCGACGTGGCCGATGCGGTCGGGCAGGATGAATCGCAGCCGTCCACCGATTGATTTCTTGTCGCGGGCCATGATTGCCAGCAGGTCGTCGGTCGAGGCCGTGAGGGAGGGAACGCTCCGCGGCAATTGGCAGGCGGCCAGCAGGGCGTCTTGGCGGGCCACAATGTCGCTGCCGATGCGGCCGAGCTGCTCAGCGAGTCGGGCTGCGCAGGCCATGCCGACTGACACGGCTTCACCGTGCAGAAGCGTGCCGTAGCCGGCCGCCGTCTCGAAGGCGTGGGCGAACGTGTGACCGTAGTTGAGGACGGCCCGCAGGCCAGTCTGTTCCCGCTCGTCCTCTGCGACCACACGTGCCTTGAGGGCTGCCGATCGCTCGACGGCATGCACCAATGCCTGCGGATCACGGGCCACGAGGGCCGCCGCATGGCCCTCGAGCCAGGCGAAGAACTCGGCATCGAGGATCATGCCGTACTTCACCACCTCGGCCAGGCCGCTGGTGAACTCACGGTCGGGAAGTGTGGCCAGCGTGGTGATGTCGGCGAAGACACCGCAGGGCTGCCAGAAGCAGCCGACAAGGTTTTTGCCGGCCTCAAGATTGATGCCCGTCTTCCCGCCAATCGCGCTGTCGACCTGAGCAACGAGTGTCGTCGGCACCTGCCACACGGGCAGTCCGCGGGCGAACGTGGCGGCGACGAAGCCGGCCAGATCACCCACCACTCCACCGCCCACGGCGACGACATGAGTTTGGCGATCGACAGCCTGCGCAGCGAGTGCCGCCCAGAGTCTGCCTGCCTCCGCGAGCGACTTCGATGCCTCGCCGGAGGGCACGGTGACGGCAGCCGTGTCGATGCCGGCCCCTTTGAGCGACGCGGTCACTGCGGCTGCATGGGCTGACACGGCGGCATCGCTGATCACCACCGCCCGGCTGCCTGAGCGACGAGCAATGGCCGCACCGATCTCGCCGACGACACCGGAGCCGATTCTGATCTCATATGACCGATCGGTCGCGGTATCACCGGGAAGAAGGACGTTGATCGTGGGCACGGTCAGGCCACGCTCACCCGTTCGAGGTCGGCAGGCGTGACGGTGATCACGCGGGCGAAGCCAGAGTGCTGGCGAACGTAGTCGAGTTCAGCCGCTTCCGCCGGGCTACCGTGGAGCAAGGCCTCGACACGGTTCTTGTCGGCCACGGACCAGTCTTCGTACTCGTCAGGCCACAGCGTGTGATGCTCGACGACAAGGGCTTCGCGGTAGGGGTCGAGGGCGTTGGGCATCGGTGGAAAGGCTCCAAAGTCATCTGTGGCTCGGGCCGACATGAGCATCCGGTGCGGTCGGACCGTCCGATGGAGTATACCTTCGGCATGGTTCATTCACCGGCTGCCACCAGGTTTCGCCCCGGTTCCCTGATCGTCGTCGTCATTCTGCTGCTCGGCATCACGGCGGCGACGGTGGCGGTC
>JBIKNV010000468.1:0-2839 GCA_044358475.1 Pirellulales bacterium
TTTTTCTGTTCGGGCTCGTGGCAGGCCTGCTCGGTTCCGATCTGAAACTTCCAAGCACACTCTATGATTCTCTGACGATATTTCTGCTGCTCGCGATCGGCCTTAAGGGCGGGCAAGGGCTTGCCACGCAACCGCTGCTTCCGCTGTTGCCGCAGATTCTCGCGGTGGTCGTCTTGGGCGTCCTGCAGACGCTGATCGCGTACACAGGGTTACGGACACTCTTTCGTTTCGATCGCCCCAATGCTGCTGCCATGGCGGCCCACTATGGTTCGGTCAGCGTCGCCACGTTTGCCGTGGCCGCAGCGTGGCTTGCTTCGCGGGGGCTCGATGTGGAGCCGCAGCTGGCCGTCTTGCTGGCCGTGATGGAGATTCCAGCCATCCTGGTCGGTATCGTGCTGGCTCGCGGTATCAGTCATGACACAGACTGGAAGTCCCTTGGGCACGAGGCTTTCTTGGGGAAGGGCGTGATCCTGCTCCTGGGAGGCATGGCGATCGGTTGGGCGGGCGGGCCACAGGGTCTGCAGCCGATACGCGGCCTGTATTTTGACCTCTTCAAGCCGGTGCTGGGGCTGTTCCTCTTGGAGATGGGGCTCATCGTGAGTCGTCAGGTTGGCGAACTGAGGCGACGCGGTTTCTCGGTGATCCTTTTCGGTCTTGGGATGCCACTGCTCTCGGCCTGTCTTGGCTTAGGCACCGGGGTGCTTCTCGGCCTTTCAATGGGCGGTGTCACGATGCTGACCACTTTGGCCGCGTCGGCCTCGTACATTGCCGTGCCGGCGGCCATGCGGATTGCCGTACCGGAAGCCAATCCGGCAATTTCTTTGGCATGCTCGCTCGGCGTGACGTTTCCCTTCAACATCCTGCTCGGCATCCCGCTCTACCATTGGATGGCGAGTCAGTGGATGGGGTCCTGACAGGAGTAGACCAATCCACATGCACACTGAGAAACGCACGCTGCTCACCGTGTTCACCGAGGCGAGCATTGAACACGTACTGATCCGCGATATGGATCGCCTGGGAATCCGTGGCTATACGATTTCTGACGCACGAGGCAAAGGTAGCCGGGGTGTCCGCGATGCGTCGTGGGATGAGTCACGGAACATTCGCATCGAGGTGATCTGCGACCGGCCGCAGGCGGAAACGCTGTTGGGCCACCTGCAGACCCGCTACTATTCAAACTACGCCATGGTGGCTTTTTTGACCGACGTCGAAGTGCTCCGCCCCGGAAAATTCTAGGGGAATCTTCTGGAGCAGTGCCTTGGTGATCGCGGCTGGTCACCGCAGCACGACCCGCTCTTCATCAGCGCGAGCCGCGCGCACGGTGCCAATCTGCCAGCTTTCGTGGCCGCAATCGGCCAGCTGGTGCCGAACGCTGTCGGCATAGTGCGGGGCGACGACGAGCACCATGCCGATGCCCATGTTGAAGACGCGATCCATCTCGGCCGCCTCGATCGAGCCGAGCCGCTGCACCCAGCCGAAGACGCCCGGCACCGGCCAGCTGCCACGGTCGATCTCGACCTGCACGGCTTGCGGCACGACCCGCGCGAGGTTTTCGGCCAGCCCGCCGCCGGTGATGTGGGCGATGCCGTGCACCACCTGCTTGACGCGGTAGTGACGGAGCACCGACTTCACGGGCCGTGCATAGAGCCGCGTCGGCGTGAGCAGGATGTCGCTCACGGTGCGGTTGCCGAGCTCCGGCACACGGCTCCCACAGGAAAAGCCGCCCATCTCGAACACGACCTTGCGAACGAGGCTGTAGCCGTTGGAGTGCAGCCCGCTCGACGCGATGCCGATGGCGATGTCGCCTGGCTGGATGTGGGATCCGTCGACAAGCCGCTTTCGCTCGACCACGCCCACACAGAAGCCGGCGAGGTCGTACTCGCCCCGCTGGTACATGTCGGGGAGGATTGCGGTCTCACCTCCCACGAGCGCGCACTCGCACTCCACGCAGGCGTCGGCGATGCCCTTTACGATCTGTTCGAGCAGGGCCGGGTCGTCGTGCGACATCCCGATGTAGTCGAGGAAGAAGAGCGGCTCAGCACCTGTGCAGAGGGCGTCGTTGACGCTCATCGCCACCAGGTCGATGCCGACGGTGTCGTGTATGCCCGCGGTCACGGCGATCTTGAGCTTCGTGCCGACGCCGTCAGTGCAGGAGACGAGCAGCGGGTCGCTGTAGCGGCGGCGAAAGAGTCCGCCGAAGTCGAGCCGAAACAGGGCTGCGAAGCCTCCCTCGGGGCTCAAAACTCGCGGACATTGCGTTCGCCGCATGTGCGCCGGCAGGCGGGCCATCGCCTGCTCGTAGAGTTCGAGGTTGACGCCGGCACTGGAATAGGTGACGCCTGACACGATTCATCCGTTTTCGGGTGTTGGAACTGGTATCATCCCACTGTCATGCCACCCCGCAAGTCCACGGCGTCCAAAACGATCGCCAAGCGTGCCCACGGTCGCCAGCCCCTGCCGGCGTTCCAGTTCAGCCATCCCCTGCCCTACGGCGCGGTGCTGCATGACAAGGGCGTGCAGTTCGTGGTCTACAGCCGTTCGGCCACGGCCATGCGGGTGCTGCTCTACGACACGGTACGTGATCCTGAGCCCGCCGAGGTGATCGCCCTCGATCCGGCCAGGGATCGGTGGGGAGATATTTGGAGCATTTATGTTCCCGGACTCAGGCCTGGGCTGCTCTACCACTTCCAGGCCGACGGGCCCTTCGATCCAGACCGCGGACAGCGGTTCGACGGTGAGGCCAGGCTGATCGACCCCTATGCCCAGGCGTTGGCCGGCTCCTATCTGCCCGGCGACGACGGGATCGTGCGGCCGCCCAAGTGCGTGGTCATCGACAACT
>JBIKNV010000062.1:0-10159 GCA_044358475.1 Pirellulales bacterium
TCTCGAGCTCGACCGGCGTCTGGGGCGATGAACGGGGCGGCATGGTGGATGAGACGACTCCGGCCAATCCCTCGCGGGATGCCGGTCGGGTGCTCCTCGAGGCGGAAGAGCTGTTGCGGAGCCACCGTCTCGGGCCGGGCGTGGCACTCCGCTTCGCGGGGCTTTACGGTCCCGACCGGCTGCCGCGGCTCGCCGACCTCGAAGCCGGCCGACCGCTGGCCGCCGATCCCGATAGCTGGCTCAATCTCATCCATGTCGACGATGCAGCGGCGATCGTCTGCGCGGTCGCCGCCGCAGCCGCCCCGGCTCCTCTGTACGTCGTCTCCGACGGCCATCCGGTACGCCGTCGCGACTGGTACGGCCACATCGCCACCTGCCTCGGCAGCCCGCCGCCGATTTGGGATACCACCGCCCCCCGATCACGGGGCGCAGACAAACGGGTCGACCCATCACGACTCTTCCGCGATCTGCCGATCAGGCTCACCCACTCTGATTCGCTCGCCACGATTACCGACTTGGTGCGCAAAACCTGACTCCCGCGACCACTCAGCAATCGTGCGAGTTCTTCGGAAACCGGGATGCCAGGAGGGGCTGCCCACGCCCTGAGAGCCGGCGTATGCAGACAAGCGCAGCCGACCAAGCCGCCTGCGGCGGCTCGGTGCCCGTGGCGGAGCGCCGTCTGCATCCGAGTAAGCCGAGGACAGGATGTCCGAGGCGAACGTCCGGCGACGGGGCGTGGGCAGCCCCGACCCGCGCAACGGGTAGCTTCTGCCGAACCCCCCAAACCATGCAAGCGCTGTTACCGCGCTCTTACGGCGTCGGCACCGGCTGGAGACGCTGGGCTGCGGCCGGTGCCGCCGTGCGGGCAAGGCTGGCGGTGCCGTTGGCGAGCGCCTCGAGATAGTCGATCGTGACGTTCATCGCTTCGTCGAAGTAAAAGTCTTGCTTCACCACCGGCCGACGCCGCGACTCCATTTCCTCCTCGAGCTTCTTCTCCTCCTCGTCGGCCGCTTTGCCCTCGTTCCATTGCTTGGCAAATTCCGACTCCACGAGCGAGATCGTCTTTTCTTCCTTGCGCTTCTTGTACTGGGCGATATCCCGGGCCACCTTCCCAAACTCCTCGTCGGCCGACACCCGCGCCGCCGACCGGTCCTGTAGTGTCGTCACCATCTCATCGCTTACCCGCCCGGTCGACTGATACTCGGCTCGGGGCACCTTGTCGAACGCGATCGCATGATCAAGATCCGATTCGCCCACCGGCAGGTGCGTCGTGATGCTCGGCAGCTCGACGTCACTCTTCACACCCTCCAACTGGGTGCTCAGGCCGCCGGGCCGGTAAAATTGTTGCATCGTGATCTTGATGGCCCCCAGAGACGGAGCGTTGGGAAGCCGCTGAAACAGCTGGCGACCGAGGTCGAGCAGGCTCTGCACCGTTCCCTTTCCATGGGTCGCCTCGTCACCGACGACGAGCCCACGGCGGTAATCCTGGATGGCACCGGCCACGATCTCACTGGCGCTGGCGCTGAACTTGTTGACCAGCACCACCAGCGGCCCATCCCACGCCACGCCCGGCTCGACGTCATCGTAGGGCTGCACCCGCTTGTCGGCATCCTTCACCTGGACGACCGGCCCGGTATCGATGAACAGGCCGGTGAGCGAAATCGACTCCGGAAGCGACCCGCCGCCATTGTTCCGGAGATCAAGCACGACGCCATCGACACCCTGCCGCTTGAAGTCATCGAGGAGCCGGCGGCAATCACGGGTGCTGCTCTTGTACTCGGCCTGTCCCTGCCGGGCTCCGGCCATGTCCATGTAGAAACTCGGCAGGTTGATCACGCCGATCTTGTACGGCTTGCCGTCGGGCTTCTGCCCCCACTCGATTACCTCGCCGCGGGCTTCGGCATCCTTCAGTTCGATCTTGGCCCGCGTGATGTCGTACACCTTGGGGACCGTCTCACCGACTGGAATCACCTTGAGGCGAACAACCGTGCCCCGCTTGCCGCGAATCAACTTCACGACCTCGTTGAGGTTCATGTCGACGACATCCACGATGCTGCCGTCCCCCCCCTGGCCAACGCCGATGACCCGGTCCTTCGTCTTGAGCCGACCATCCGAGTCAGCCGCACCGCCGGGCACCAGTTCGGCAACGGTTGTGTAGCCATCCTCGGCCTTCAGCGACGCACCGATGCCATCGAGCTGCAGCCGCATTCCGATCTCGAAATTCTCGAGCGTCCCTGGCGACATGAAACTGGTATGCGGGTCGAGGCTGCTGGTGAGCGATGTCAGATACATCTCCAGCAATTCGTCCGAGGTCATTTGGTGCATGCGCTTGGCAAAACTGGCGTAGCGGCGCTGCAGCTTGTCTCGCGCTTCCTCGGCGGGTGTTTTCTCCATCTTCTGAACGAGCAGGTCGTATTTGATCCGTTTCCGCCAGGCATCCTCCGCCTCGGCCTCGCTTTTCGCCCAGGTCGTCTGCTTGCGATCGATGACGATCGACTCCGGCGTCGTAAAATCGAGCGGTGCCTTCAGCAGTTGCTCGATGAGCGGGAGCCGCGAATCGACCCGCTGGAGGAAGCGGCCGAACACCTCGTAGGCGAAACTGACGTCGCCCCGCTTGACGAGGTCGTCGAGCAGGGGCCGCTTCTGACTGAAGGCATCGATGTCACTTTGCAGGAAGTAGACTTTCATCGGGTCGAGCGTCTCGATAAAGATGTCGAACCAGCGCTGAGCGACTTCGTCGTCGATCGGCCGGCGGAGAAAATGCTCTCGCTCCAGGTAGCTCCGGACAGCCAGCGTGATCTGCCGGTCATTCGGGCCGGGAGCGGGAGCTCCGGCTGGAACCGCCCCTGCGGGTACGGGTTCGGCCGGCTGGGCGACTGCCCACCGGCCCACGCCGATCGCCAGCGTCAAGGTCCCAAGCATGGCCAGCCTGGCGGCACGGGAGGTTCGAGGGCCGAGGGCGACGGCGCTCCTGATGGTCTGCATACGAATGATTCTCCCGGGTTCCGCCGTCGGCGTGTTCATCGCCGCGACACTTCTTCTGTATTGTGGCGACTCAGCCCACTTCTGGCGAGAGATTCTTTTCACGAGAAAACGCCGCGTCGTGGCGAAAGCCCGTGGTCGCCGCCTCGCTGATCCGCGACACCAGGGCCTGCGCGACGCGATAATCCGCCCCCAGCCGAGATACCTGCACCCACTCGATCTGTGGACAGATGCCTCGCCACCGCGACACTGCTTCGGTCACCTGGTTTTCGACGTGCCCACGAAAGAGCAGATGGGGCTGGACCACGACCCGCTGCGGCTGCCGGGCGGCCGCAGCTCCCAACGCCTCATCGAGCGTGGGCCGGGCGGCCGCGGCGAAGCCGATTTCAAAGTCGGGATGAAACCCGCTGGCATCACCCAGGCTGGCGACCACCCACTCGCGAAACTGGGCAACGCCATCGGCGGCACTCGACCCGCGACCGAGCACGACCGCGACCGTATCTGCGGGAGCCGTCGGAGCCAGTCCAGCCAATGCCTCGCGCCGCCGCTGCCGCGCCAGCTCGAGCATCGCGGAATGCGAGCCCAGGGCCGCCGCTTGGGTGACAGCGAGGTGACACCGGCCCGCCGCCTCGAACACCGCCTCGGGAACGTCGCGGCGGGCATGGCCTGCCGTGAACAAGAGCAGTGGTGCCACGACCACCCGCTGGCAGCCGCATGCAACAAGGTCCCGCATGCCATCCCCGATCGACGGGCCGATCACTTCCAGAAACCCCAGGGTGACGGGGATTGGCGCCATGACTGCGGCGGTCTGCCGGGCGACCTCCCGGGTTTCCTCAGCCCCGACCGGATCGGCCGTTCCGTGCCCCACCACGAGCACCCCGGTGAGGGTCGCTTCGCTTCCCGGGAACATGTGGCCGGGCTGCTGGATGGCCTGCATGCTGGCTGCGGAGGAATGCGTCACGATGTTTCCCACTTGATAACGCCCTCGTTGAAGAACCGCTCGGGCTCCCGGCCGTTCGGCACGTTTCCGGATTCGTAGCAGAGTCCTTATAGTACCGATCTCTGGTCAGCGTGGCTTGTTCTGCTCGTCCTGTGATTCATCCGACTGCGGCCAGCCCTCCCCGGGTTTCCTCGAAACCGTGCCTCCCGAGCATCACTCCACAGCCCACGGATCGGCGACGCCGCCCCTGCCCGCCGGGCTCACGCTCCGCATCGCCGGGCGGCCGGGGCCGACCTTCTCACTCGACCCCACCCGCGACAACACGCTTGGACGGGCTGCCACGGCCGGCATCGTGATCGCCGATCGGCTTGCCAGCCGGGATCATGCGGCCGTGCGGTTCGATCCCGTGACACGACAGTGGATCCTCCGGGATCTCAGCAGTCGCAATGGCACCTGGCTGGATGGCAAGCAGATCGAGTCGGTGGCCCTTGTCGATCACGCCACGCTGCGGATCGGCACGTCAGAATTGGTGTTTCGCCAGTTCCCGGCTGCCGCCAGCGAGCCAGTCGCCGACGCCGGTGAGTTCGTCCGCTGCGGCCCCGTGGCACAGCTCGAAGGAAGCGTGCTCCGTCGGGCGTCCGCGGGCTCGACGGATGACGCCCGACGTCCACTGCTCCTCTATCAGGCGAGCATTCGCCTGCTTGCCTCCCGCTCCGTTCGGGAAGTCATCGGCACCACGCTCGAATTGGCCGCCGAACACTGCGGCACGAAGGGCATCGGCTGGTTTCGCGTCTTGGGCGAGCACCACATGGAGCCGGTCTGCGTGGTGCCGCCGGGGAGTCCGCTGTCGCAGCTGCTCAGCGAGGCCACCCGCCGGCTGGTTGCGGTCGAGGGAAACGCCGTGTGGGTTGCGAATCTGCCTGCTGGCCATGCCGGTGCGGCGACGGATCATGAAATAGCCTGTGTGCCGATCGTCGAGGGAGATCGTGTACATGCCGCCCTGGCTGCCTTCGCTTCTGCCGGCGCCCTGCGGAGCGCCGACTTCGATTTCCTGGTGGCCCTGGCAAGCCTGGCGGCCGCGGCCTGCGCCGGCCACGCCGAGCCGGCCGTCGTCAGGATGCACGATCACGACCAGTCAGATGCCGATCAGCGACAGGATCTGTCTTCGTTGCAGACGGTCGACCTCGATGCCGGGGATGTCGACGACGAGGAAGAGGCCGATCTGACGTCCGGCACGGTTGCACTCAATGAAAGTGCCTTGGCCGATCTTGGACTCGACGGGACCGACGGGCCGGCTGGTGCCGCGGCTGAGAAGAGCCTCCGCATCGAGTCGTTCGTGGCCGAGACACCTTCGCTCAAGCTCGATCAGTGGCAGCGGATGCTCGTCATCGAAGCCCTCCGCCGCACCGGCGGCAGCGTGCCGAATGCCGCCGCAGAACTGGGCATCAGCCGCGCGGTTCTTCGCCGCCAGTTGGAGCGGTATGGGCTGGTGAGGCGGTGATCGCCGTGGCCCGGGGCAGGAGGGCCGCGACCACGCACAAGACAGCCACGGCTGCCACGAAGGGGAGTGCCCGTGAGTCATGCAGCGAGAACAGGAGCGAACCCAGGAACGGCCCGAGGATTCTCCCGAGCGAGGCAAATGACTGATTCACGCCCAGCACCTCCCCCTGTTGGTCCGGATCGGCACGCTGCGACAGCAGCGCCGACACCGATGGGTTGACGAAGGCGAACCCGACGACGGCCACCGCGGAGACAGCGAAGAACAGGTTCTCGAGGAGCGAGGGCACGGGGCCGGCCACAGCCTGTCGATGGACCGCAGCGGCCACGATCCCCAAGCCTCCCAGCCCGACCATCATCAAGGCCACGCCGATGGCCAGCAGCCGCCTCTCCGGAAGCCGCTTGGCCAGCGGCCGGTAGAGACCGCCGGCAATCATCAACACCACGCCAATAAAGGCGAAGACAAGGAAGTTGTCGTCGTCGCTCATGCCAAGCGATTGTTTCGTGAGCCGGGCAAGAGTGGCCTCGAAGTTGGCGAAGGCAAAGATCGAGAGAAAGTAGGTCAGCACGAGCGCACCGACCGCGGGTATGCCGAGCACGGCGACCGTCCGCGAGAAGCTGACAAACTCCTTGGCGTTCCGTACTCCCGGGCGGCGGGTCTCCCGAAACACGAATACGGCGATCATGAGCGCCGCAAAGGAAAGCAGGGATGCCAGAGCCCCCACGCCCCACGGCTGTTGCTGAAAGAGGGCGAGCCCAAAGTAGGCGATCAGCGGCCCGAGCGTGAAGCCGGCGCCAAAGGCGATTCCAATCAACGCCATGCCGCGAGCCCGCCGCTCCGGTGGCGTGCAGTCGGCGATCACGGCCGCTGCCGTGCCGACGCTCGCCCCCGCGATCCCGGCCCCGATCCGAGAGAGCAGCATGAGGGCGATGGCGGTGGTGGCCTGTGCTTCCGGAAAGGTGACGGCATAGCCGTAGAGGGCGTAGAAGACCACCGACCCGAGCAGGCTGAGAATGAGGAGCGGTCGGCGGCCAACGCGATCCGAGAGCCGGCCCCAGATCGGGCTGAAGACGAACTGCATCAGCGAGAAGACGGAGAACAACACGCCGATCATCGCTCCGATGCCAGCCGGCGGGAGTCCGAGCGTCTGCAGGTAGGGCTCGGCCTGCCGTGGCATCACGGGCAGCACGATGCCAAACCCCAGCAGGTCGATGAAGACGGTGAGAAAAACGACAAGGAGCGCTCCGCGGGGCGGTTCGGAAGCGGTCGACGGCAAGTCACCGAGCTGAGCGGCCATTACGAGACACCTGATACACTGGACTGGATGAGCGAAGTCTCCAGCGACGGGCTGCCGAACGATCGACACGCGGCTCCACAGGAGGCCCTGAGCGTGTCGGAGGTGACCCGCCGCGTCAAGGAGCATCTCGAGAGCCGGTTCGCCGACGTCTGGGTGAGCGGCGAGATCTCCAACCTCGTCCGTGCCTCGAGCGGCCATGTCTACCTGTCGCTCAAGGACGACGAGGCCGTGCTGAGGGCGGTGATCTGGCGGGGCATGCGGCAAGCGTTGGCCATCGAGCCAGCCGATGGCCTCGAGGTCGTCTGCCACGGTCGGCTCGAGATCTATCCACCCCGCGGCACCTATCAGCTCACGATCGACCGGCTCCACGCCGTCGGCACCGGCGCCCTGGAAGCACGACTCAGAAAGCTCCACGCGACTCTCGACCGCGAGGGGCTCTTCGCCCCCGCCCGCAAGCGGCCGATTCCGTCGTTCCCCAAAAGGATCGCGGTGGTCACCAGTCCCACCGGCGCCGCCATCGCCGACTTCCTCCAGGCGTTGCTCTCCCGCTGGCGATCGAGCGAGGTCATCGTCGTGCCTTCGCGGGTACAGGGCGCCGGCGCGGCCGACGAACTGGCCACTGCACTTGCAATCGCCGCCCGCATCGTGCCGCGGGTCGATGTGATCGCACTCATTCGGGGTGGCGGCAGCCTGGAAGACCTCTGGGCCTTCAACGAAGAGGTGCTCGTGCGCGCGGTGGCCGCCTCTCCGATTCCGGTCGTGTGCGGCGTGGGCCATGAGATCGATGTGTCGTTGGCCGATCTGGCGGCGGACCGCAGGGCCCTCACTCCGACCGACGCGGCGGTGCAGATCTCGCCCGACGGTCCGCAACTGGCACGGCACTTGGAAGCCTTCGGCCCGCGACTCGCGGCGAGCCTCCAGCGGCGGATCGATACCGCCCGTGACCGGCTGGCGGCCGTCGCCCGATCACGGATCTTCGCCGAGCCACAGCGGCTGATTCGCGACCGGCGAGCGGGGCTCGTCGATCAGGCTGCCCGGTTGCAGCGACTTGCCGCAGCAACGGTCTCGCGGGCGCGGGAACGGCTGGCGGCAGCTGCGGCCCGGCTCGATGCCGGTAGTCCACTCCAGCGGCTCGCCCGCGGTTACTCGGTGACGTGGCTGGAGGGCAGCTTCGCCGCGCTTACGTCGACCGGCGGCGTGAAGCCGGGCGCTACGCTTGTCACGCAGTTGGCTGACGGCCGGCTCTGGAGCCGCGTGGAACGCATCACGACAACTGACCTCAACGATGAGTTGCCGACATGACTGACGAATCTCCCCGCGCGTCAAATTCTCACCAGCCCACCTCGTTTGAAGAGGGACTCGCCCGTCTCGGTGACATCGTCGCCCGGCTGGAATCGGGCTCGCTCGGCTTGTCGGAGTCGATCGCCGCGTACGAAAACGGCGTGACGATTCTGCGGGAACTCCACGCCGAACTTGCCAGCGTCGAGGAGCGGGTCAGCATGCTCGTGAAGATCGACGAAGAGGGTCGACCGATCCTCGAACCGCTGGCGACCGAGAGCCCGCCAGCCCCGCCTCCGCAGTCCGGCCGCAAGCCACAGTCGCGGACCCTTGGCACCGCACGGAGGAGGTCGAACGTGCTGCCCGGGATGGACGATGCCCGCGAAGACGCTTAGACTACGTAAGGAAAGAGACTTGGTTCGCGCCCGTCCCGCGAAAGGTCCTTTTGTTCCGGTCGGATCCCACTCCGGCCATGGTTTTCTGCGGTGGGGTCCCAGCATGGCAAGCTGCCAGACAGCCGACGGCGCGGCACTCGGGGTCGGCGGCGCGGCCACGCTCGAAACCGACGTGACCGTCTCTCTCGATCGTGTGAAATCGTTCATCGAACCGCGTCTCGACGCAGCGATCGCCGGCTCATCCGACGTAGCGCCCCGCCTGCTCGAATCGATGCGGTATGCACTCCTCGCCCCCGGCAAACGGCTGCGGCCAGCGCTGGCCATCTGGGCTGCGTCATCCTGCGGCGGCGACTGGGAAGCGGCGGCTCCGGCCGCCCTCGCGGTGGAGATGGTCCACGCCTACTCGCTGGTGCACGACGACCTGCCCGCGATGGACGACGACGATCTCCGCCGCGGACGCCCCACCTGCCATCGTGCCTTCGACGAGGCCACCGCAATCCTCTGCGGCGACGCGCTCCAGGCTCTGGCCTTCGAGACACTGGCCCGCGGGCTGCCGGCGACTGTGGCGGGTCAGGGCTGCCTGGTGCTCGCGCGGGCGGCTGGAGGCGCAGCGCTCGTCGGTGGCCAGGCTGACGACCTCGCTGCTGAACGCGGTTGGATCACCCCCATGACCACGGCCTCCACCGATGAGCAAGTGGCCTGGCTCGAGCGGATCCACCGCCGCAAGACGGGCGCCCTCTTCTCGGCGGCCCTGGAGCTCGGGGCCCTGTCAGCCGGCGCCACGCCGGAACAGCAGCACGCGCTGGCCTGCTATGGCCGTAGCTTCGGCCTCGCCTTTCAGATTGCGGATGATCTTCTTGACGCTGAAGGCACGGAGGCGGCCGTCGGCAAGCGGGTCGGCAAGGACGCTGATCGCGGCAAGCTCACCTACCCAACGATCATCGGTGTGGAGGCCAGTCGCGCCCGCGGAACCGCGTTGGCCATCGAGGCCGCAGCAGCCGTCGCCAGCCTCGGTGAACCGGCGACGGAACTGACCCGGCTGGCACATTGGATCGTTTCCCGCAACCATTAATCGACGCCTTCATACACCCTGGACCGCCCTTTCGAGGTGCCGCCCCGCTCATGGCCGACATTCTCCCCTCCATCATGTCCCCGCACGACCTCCAGCAGCTCTCGCCCGAGCAACTGGAACAGCTCGCGACCGAGATGCGCAAGGCGCTCTGCGAGGTCGCCGCGACGCGGACCGCCCACTTCGCGTCGAACCTTGGCGTGGTCGAACTCTGCCTCGCCCTGCATCGCGTCTTCGATTTCAGTCGTGATCGGCTGATTTGGGACACCGGCCACCAGATTTACCCGCACAAGCTGATCACCGGACGGTTTTCCCAGTTCGGTACGATCCGCACGCGTGGGGGGCTGATGGGCTATCCCAATCCCGACGAAAGCCCCTACGACCTCTTCATGACGGGTCACGCTGGTTGCAGCGTGTCGACGGCCCTTGGGCTCGCCAGCGGCGACGACCTCTGTGGACGCGACGGCCGCCGAGCCGTGGCGGTGATTGGCGACGGTGCCCTGCCCTCGGGGATCGTGTTCGAGGCCCTCAACAACGCCGGCTTCCTCAAGAAGCGGCTGCTTGTGATCCTCAACGACAACCGGATGTCGATCTGCCCGCGGGTCGGAGCACTGGCCGAGTACCTCGATCTCATTCGCACCAATCCCTGGTATCGGGGCATCAAGACCCAGGCCACCGAACTTATCAAGGGCGTGCCGAT
>JBIKNV010000469.1:0-2813 GCA_044358475.1 Pirellulales bacterium
ATCAACTCTTCGTTCGTGGGAATCACCCACACCTTCACATGGCCCGCAGCGGAGCCGATCTCGCGTTCGCCTGAGCCTGGGGCGTCGTTGGCCTGCTGATCGACCACGATTCCCAGTTCGCCGAGCCCGGCCAGCACCGCCGCCCGGGTGAGAGGCGAGTTTTCACCGATTCCCCCAGCGAAGGCGATGGCATCGACTCCGCCCAGTTCCACGAGCCCCGCGCCGAGCCAATGCCGGATCGACGCCACGTAGACGTCGATCGCCGTTCGCGCTCGGGCATTGCCCGCGGCGGCCGCCTCCTCGAGGTCCCGCATGTCCCCCGAGGTGCCCGACATTCCGGCCAAGCCTGCCTTGCCGGAAAGCTCGACGAGCAGTTCCTCGAACCCCCGGCCGGTCTGCTTGGCGACATGCAGCAGGGCGAAGGGATCGAAGTCGCCGGCCCGGTTGTTTTGGGGCAGGCCCGACTGCGGGCTCATGCCCATCGACGTTCCGACGCTCTTGCCGTCGCGAATCCAGCAGACGCTGCTCGACCCACCGAGGTGGCAGGAGATCGCCCGCAGCGGCCGCCTGCCTGGCACGAGCTCGGCCAGCCGTGTCGCCACGAACCGATGGCTCGCCCCATGAAAGCCCCAACGCCGCACGAGATGCTTCTCAACCCACTCCGTCGGCACCGCGTAGAGCGCGTTGCGGTCGGGAATCGTGGCATGGAAGCCGGTCTCGAACGCGGCCACGAGGGGCACATTCGACAGTCGCTCGCCGAGCAGCCGCATCGCCTTCACGTAGGGAGGGTTGTGGGCCGGCGCCACCGCCGCCATTTCCTCCATCGCCGCGAGCACGTCGGCCCCGACCCGCACGACACCGCTCACGCGACCGCCGTGCACCGCCTTGAAGCCCACCGCCGCGACGTCCCCGACGCGTTTCAATGGTCCACCCTCGGCCGTCAGCTGCTCCAGCGCCGCCTGCAGGGCCACGGCGTGGTCGGGAACGGGCATGACGGTCTCCAGCTTTGTGGAGCCGGCCGAGGCATAGACGCGGCTTTCGACCGCACCGATGCGTTCGACACCGCCCCGCGCGAGCTCTCGTTCCGTGCCACTCGCGCCCGCCGTCTCAGGCAGGTCGAAGAGCCGGTACTTGAAGCTCGTGGAACCGAGATTGGCGACGAGGATTTTCATCGATCACTCAAAAAAGGCGGCGACCAACGAGTCGGCGGGCCGCGGGATCACGTGGCTGGCGACCAGTTCGCCGACCTGCTGGGCCGCGTTCGCACCGGCCTCGACGGCCGCCCGCACGCTACCCACGTCACCCTGCACGACCGTTGCCACGAGGGCGTTGCCGATGCTGACCCGCTTGAGCACCTTCACGTTGGCCGCTTTGGCCATCGCGTCGGTCGCCTCGATGAGGCCGACGAGGCCCTTGGTTTCCAAAAGTCCGATTGCCGTATTCATGAACTGTTCCTGTTGAAGAAGGGAAAAATGGTATCGATCCGGTGGCTGACGCTCAGCCACACGCTGAATGTCACGGCAGCACGACCTTGATGTCTTCGTGCGGACGTGCGATCACCTGCACACTCACCACGTCACCGATCCGGCCGGCTGCCGCCGCACCCGCGTCGGTCGCCGCCTTGACTGCGGCCACGTCGCCCGACACGAATGCCGACACGAGTCCGCTCCCAATCTTGTCCCAACCGATGAAGGTGACATTCGCCGCCTTCATCATCGCGTCAACCGCTTCGACGAGCGTGACGAACCCCTTCACCTCGATCATGCCGAGGGCTTCGACGTTCTGCGCCATCTGTTGCACTGCTCCTGTTCACTCGATCAATCGTCCCGCGGGGCCGCAGCCCCGCCGACCGCACCGGCACGCGCCGGCAGAACGGTCGTTGTGTTGTCTTGGCAGGCTGAAGCCTGTCCTACGTTCGACAGGCATCCGCCTGTCCTACTGTTTCATGAGTTCGACGCTCTCCGCGTGGTCCAAATCGGCCGCGTTGCCCTCGTCGGTATCGATATGCACCTCGAGCTTGCTCGTGGCATCGGCCCGTACGAGCAGGTCACGAAACACGGTGCCGCAGGCGCCCTTGATGAGCAGGCTCATCCGGTCGCCATCCTTGACGCCGAAGTGCTCGGCATCGGCGAAGCTCATGTGCACGTGACGCTCCGCGCGGATCACGCCCTCGGTGAGTTCGATCGCCCCAGCGGGGCCGACGAGCACGCAGCCGGGAGTGCCGGCGATCTTGCCGCTGGCCCGCACCGGCAGATCGATGCCGAGTGAGATGCCGTCGGTGAAGGCGAGTTCCACCTGGGAGGCTTTGCGGGTGGGGCCGAGCACCCGCACGGTCGGCAGCATCTTTCGCTTGGGGCCGACGAGCATCACCGTCTCCTCGGCGGCGTAGAAGCCGTCCTGGTAGAGGTTCTTCATCGGCGTGAGCGTGCGGCCGGGGCCGAAGAGCCGCTCGACATGCTCGTCGGTGAGGTGACAGTGGCGGGCCGAGATGCTGACGATGAGTTTTGGCGCGGCATCCCGCGGAGCACCGTTGCGGGTGGCCTGCGAGGGTGGCAGGCCGTGCGACCGCAGTACGATCTCGCGGACGATGCGCTCGACCTGTCCGCGGTCGAGGCCGGAGGGAAGGGCGGCGGGCCGGGATGGCATGGTGGCGGTGCTCATGTGATGGGTGTCTCGCGTTTGCGGAGCGGACGGGTCGGTGACTCGGGAGCCTCGGGAGGCACTTCAGCGATGACGAGTTTGGCGCCAGACTGGCTGACGAAGTCGCGCCATTCGGGGGACAGACCGTCGTCGGAGACGACAGCGTTGACGGC
>JBIKNV010000470.1:0-2809 GCA_044358475.1 Pirellulales bacterium
CGTGACGCCCACGGGTGGAACTAGTTTCAAGCGAAAAAGCCATCCCTGGCCTTTTTCGCCCCGACTATAAAGCGTCACCTCCCGTGACGCCCTCGAAGGCAAATAAGTATGAGCAGCGAAACGTAAAGGCGAGGGGGTCGGCGAACGCTCGAGGCGCGTTGGGCGTATCCTCGCCCAGCGACGAGACTTTTGCCGCCCCCGAGCCGGACCATCACCCACGATTCATCACGACGATGGACCGATAGAAAGGACCCCACAATGGCAAAACAGCTCCGCATCGGCATGATCGGCTACGGCTTCATGGGCCGCGCCCACTCCAATGGCTACAACCGCGTCAAGGATTTCTTTGACCTCGAATACCTGCCGAAGCTGCAGGCCGTCGCCGCCCGCGATGCCGACAAGGCCAAGGCCTTCGCCGACCGCTGGGGCTATGCCCGCGTGGAGACCGACTGGCGGAAGCTCGTGGCCGCCGACGACATCGACGCGATCGACATCTGCACGCCGAACAACCTGCATGCCGAGATCGCGATCGAGGCGGCCAAGCACGGCAAGGCGATTCTCTGCGAGAAGCCCCTTTCGATGGACACGGCCGAGGGGGAGCGGATGTGCGCGGCGGTGGAGAAGGCCGGTGTGCCCAACACCGTCTGGTACAACTATCGTCGCATTCCGGCGGTGACGTTTGCCAAGCAACTGATCGACTCGGGTCGACTGGGCCGCGTGTTCCATTACCGGGCCGAGTTCCTCCAGGACTGGACAATCAACGCCGATCTGCCGCAAGGAGGCGCGGCGCTCTGGCGGCTCGATGCCAAGGCGGCCGGCAGCGGCGTGACGGGCGACCTGCTGGCCCACTGCATCGACACGGCGATTTGGCTCAACGGCACCGTCCAAGACGTGACCGCGATGACGGAGACGTTCGTCAAGGAGCGAACCCACCAGCTCACCGGCAAGAAGGAGCCGGTCGAGATCGACGACGCCTGCTCGTTTCTCTGCCACTTCAAGAACGGCTCGCTCGGCCTCTTCGAGAGCACGCGGTATGCCCGCGGCCACAAGGCGCTCTACACATTCGAGATCAATGGCGAGAACATGAGCCTCAAGTGGGATCTGCATGATCTGCACCGGCTCCAGGTGTTCGACTACAAGGACGCGGGTCCGGAGCGGGGCTGGAAGAGCGTGCATGTGACCGACGGCGACCATCCTTACATGGGCAAGTGGTGGGTGCCGGGGCTGGCGATCGGCTACGAGCACTCGTTCGTGCACCAGGTGGCCGACTTCCTCGAGGCGTATGCCAAGAAGCAGCCCTGCCATCCGACGTTTCGCGATGCGCTCGAGACGCAGAAGGTCTGCGACGCGGTGCTCGCCAGCGCGAAGTCGCATCAGTGGGTGAACGTGTAGGCCTGGCCTACGATGCGCCGCCTTCTGCTTCCCGGACTCATTCTCCTCTTCGCCCTTGCGGTCGTCGCCGCACCGCGCCGCCACGAGGTCGACGGCCTCTCGATGGCCCCGGCCCTACGGCCGGGCGACGTCGTCTCCTCCGGCTGGCTGCCGCAGGCCGACCGGATTCGCGCACCGAGGCGGTTCGACCGCTGGCTGCTGGCAACCCCGGACGGCACGCCGATCCTCAAGCGGATCGTCGGTCTGCCGGGTGAGACGGTGGACATCATCGGCGGCGACCTCATCGTCGATGACAAAGCCGTGCTCACACAGCCCCCGCTTCTTGCCGAAGTCGCCTCCGTGGTGGCGGACTGTGACTCGGGCCCCGGCCGTTGGCAACGAGCCTTTGCCCACGAGCGAGTCTACGACGATGCCGTTTTCGCCCCCGATGAATCCCGCCGACTGCTGCCGGTGCGCGACATTGGGCTCGCGACGGTGATCGACGCCAGATCACACGCCCCGCTCACCGCCGCACTTCGCGTGGGCAGCCGTGCCATCCGGTGGTCACTGCCGACAGGCCGCTTTGCGCTTGTCGCCGGCCGGCTCGACGGCCACCTTGTCGCTGTGGCCTGGAGCCTCGGCACTTCGCCCGCCACAACGGGCCGCTCAGCGCTGCCCGCGCATCCACCGGAGGCATGGCAGATCGCCGAGCCGTGGACGGAATCAGATCGCAGCGACTCCACGGTGCCGCTCGGCTTGAGCCTCATGCCTGACGGCCGGTCACTCGATCCGGCAGCAACCGACCGCTGCCTCGAGCGGTGCATCGTCTGGCGGGACATGCTCCATCGTGTGCCTCCGGATGGCACGGCGTCGTGGCGGGCGGGGCCAGGCGAGGTGTTTGTACTCGGCGACTTTCCATCCGGGAGCCGCGACTCGCGGCACTGGGGCCCGCTGCCGATAACCACACTGCAGCATCGTCTTCTGCCCCGATAAGCCGCAGGGCGCAAGCCCGCGGGATGAATTGCCAGCCAGCACCGCCGCAGCCCCCGGGCTCGCGCCCGGGGCTGGGTGGGTTGGTGGGGACACACGCACGCTGTCCCCACCCAGCCGCTGGGCGCAAGCCCGCGGGATACGCGTCACCCTGCACTGCACGCCTGGAGGGCGGCCCTACAAGAGCGAACGGATGTTCGCCAAGAGAGCCGAGGCCACGACGGCGAGGGTCGCGTGAAGCTAGCCGCAAGCCCGCGGGATGAATTGCCAGCCAGCGCCGCAGCAGCCCCCGGGCTTGCGCCCGGGGCTGGGTGGGTTGGTGGGGACACACGCATGCTGTCCCCACCCAGCCGCAGGGCGCAAGCCCGCGGGATGCGCGTCACCCTACCGACGGTAGCATCAAGTCCGCCTCGTGCAGCACGACGAGGCTTTCAGCCTTCGCCGCCAG
>JBIKNV010000471.1:0-2806 GCA_044358475.1 Pirellulales bacterium
GAGGCCACGAGGTCGAGGCAGTCGGCGACGGTGTAGCTGCGGTCGCGGCCGTGGAGGAAGGTGTCGACGAGCCCCGCGTCGAACTTGAGATCCGGGGCGACGCTCATGTAGCTCCGCAGCGGATGGTCCTGCGGCAGGGCCGCGATCGCCGCCTTGACCACCGCCAGCGATGGCTCGTTCTGCGCGAGCCCCAGATCGCGAAACACTCCCTGCAGCATCTCGACGCCGATCCGGCCGTAGCGGGCGTAGAGCATGATCGCCGCCACACCCTCGGGCCTGAGCCGCGCGGCGAGGGCCCGCATGCCTGCCTTGGGGTCGGCCATGTGGTGGAGCACCCCGGTCGAGACCACGAGGTCGTAGTCCCGCCCGAGCGACCCCACCTCCTCGATCGGCAGCCGGTGCAGCTCGAGGTTTTTGAGGGCGTACTTGTCCTTGAGGAAGCGGTGGTGCTCGAGCGATGGCTGGCTCACGTCGATCGCCACGACTGTCGCACCCGGATTCGAGTAGGCGAACACGGCCGCCTGGTTGGTGCCGCAGCCGGCGATCAAGACGTCGAGGTCGGGCCGATACTCACGGTCGGGCCAGAAGAGCCGGTGGGCGTGGGAGGGATCGAACCACTGCCAGTTGCCGGCGAGCCAGGCGGGCAGATCCCGGATCGGCTCTGGGTAGACCCACTTCTCATATTGGTCCGAGACGACGTCAGCGAGCGGATCGGTATTCATCTGAAGGTCCTCTTCTTCCGAACGGAATCTGAAGGATAACGGCGCGGGAGGCGATCCTGGAGAGCGAGCTGAGCGTCATCGCGGAGGCGGCGGCACGCGTCGGGCTGGCGACATCGCCGAAAAGGGAATCGATCGCTCCGAAGAATAGAAACAAGGACAGAACGGTCAACGGCACTTCCGCAGCCATCTGACTGGTGGTGAGACGCCGCTGCAACAACAACGCAGCGCGGGTGACAAAAAACCCAAAACGCGCCAGGCCCGACGCTCGGCCACCCACGTGCCTGACTCAGCTCGCCTCAGAGCGAATGCTATCTGCTCTTCCGTAAAGAGCTTCTTTCCCATCCAAAAATCTAACATCCCGGATGGATCACGAAACGAGGATGACGTCAGGGCGAGGACACGCGCGTCGCTTTCGTGGAAGTCGACCCGCCGACGACATCATGCCGCGCGGCGGGTGAGATCCCGATCGGGTGCGGGTGCGGCGAGATCGGCGAGGCGTCCGAGTTCATAGCCGGCCGCGTTGATCCGCTCGGCTGTGGCAGGATCGCACAGCCAGGCCAACTCCATCGGCCGGAGCGTCGCCAGCGGATCGACCCATTCCATGGGCACGTCGACAGACTCGGCCAGTTCGGCCGGGTGCACGGCGATCTCCACCGAGGAATACGCCCGACCACACATGAGGTAGTTCTCCAACACCGCACGGCTGATCCTGCCGGCATGAAGCGTGCCGAAAAAGGCGGCCGGGGCGGCGAGGCCGGCGGCGGCGACCGCCTGGGCAAACTGTCTGGCGTAGCGACGCTTCACGAATCCCAGAAAGGCCTGCAGCGGCCCACCCGCTCCCGGGCGTGCATACCGCAGGATCTGCGGCTCTCGGGCAACTCGCATGGTGGCGACGCCGTACTCGCGGGCCAGGGCGATCACGATCTCTCCAACCACTGGGATCAACTCGATGTACTGGTGCCCGTTGAAGTGCGTCGGGGCGATTCCGTGAGACGTGACGAACTCGATCTGGGCCCGCAGTTCCGCGGCGATTGCCTCAGCCGTCCGACGCGCACGCGTTCCCAGGGCGGTTCCGGGAGGCAGGTGGCCGAGTTTGGCGAACAGCCCGAAAATACCGGGGAAACAGCCCCTGCGATCGAGTAAGGCGGTCGGAAAATCCGGAGTCAGCGGCCGCCCCTGCGTGAGATTCAAGTGCACACCGAGGTCGCAATCAGCCCGACCGCCGGCAATGCGGAGTCGAGTCGGCCGCGCGGGCAAGGCAGAAGACCGACGGGCAGCGTCGCGCCGCGACCAGGCAGCGAGGGCCGCCGCTGCCGCCGGGGCGTTGGCGAGAACCGACGTGCTGGTGAGGAGTCCGGTTTCCAGCGCCCGCATCACGCCCGCATTCACAGCGGTGTTCATGCCGAAGTCATCGGCATGCAGAAACAAGGCAGGGCGAGAGTCGATGGTGCTGGTTTGCATCGGCAACGTGGATTCGTGGGGCGGGATCGTCCGTGACAGGTCAGGCAGCCCGCCGGCGGTCGGTTGGCAGGGGTGGGAAAAAGGTCGAGCCGCGGCGATAGGTAATCAGATCGTGATCGCCACGCAGTGAACGCATCCGCAGGCGCACGACATCCATCACCATCGGAATGGCATGCCGCGACAGCGACAGGGTCGACGAATATTCGTTGATCAGCGTGACGGGAACCCTCAGAAACGAAAAGCCCATGCGACCGGTCAGGTAGACCACTTCCGTGTCGAAGGCAAACCCGTCGATTGTGGTTCGCGAGAAGATGTCCCAGGCGGCTTCCCGACGGAAGAGCTTGAGACCGCATTGCGTATCGGTCACCTGTCGCGAGACAAGCAGGCGGACGACTTCGCGGAACACACCCGTGCCGATCGTCCGCAGCCAGCGACGGCGGGCGTGCATCTTCGATTCCACCAGATCGCGGGCGCCGAACACCACGTCGGCCCGGCCAGCAATGATCGATTCGTACCCAGCCTTCAGGGAGTCGAGGTCATACGGCAGATCGGCGTCGGTGAAGGCGAGCACGCGGCCCGTGCCGCGGAGCATCCCCAGACGAATGGCGGCTCCTTTTCCAGGA
>JBIKNV010000472.1:0-2804 GCA_044358475.1 Pirellulales bacterium
CTTGCTGCGGGCGGCCAACACATCCCGCCACGACTGCACCACGCTCTCCTGCCAGGCGGCTGCCGCCTCAGTGGCAGAGCGGCGGTCCCGGCCGCCGAGCGTGACCGACCAGTCGCCCACTTCCGGCAGCGACGAGCGATAGAAGTCGGCCAGCGGCCCCACAGCCGCCTTGCGAAACCCCGCGCTTGACCAGGACGGGTCGCGGAGATGCGAGAGGCCTTCAAGAAAGAAGTGCAAGCCAACGACGATGCGAAGCACCGCCAGAGCCAGCACGGCAAGCAGAGTCGTCCGCATCACATCCACCATCGAGACATCGAAACCCAACCCAAATACGCGACACGCCCATGAACCGCCCGCCACTCACCACCATTTTTCGGCGGCGCACGCGGCTTCGCTCATGATATTCAAATACCGTTGTATTCGCCAGCCGCGGGCTTGAAATCAGATCATCGGGCGCCGCGAAAACGAGTCCGGCTTGCCAAAACAAACGCGGGAATGCCACAACGCTCAAGATGTCGTCGTCTCCCATGATTGGTGCCCCTAGCGCCCGAATCGTTCTCTGCTATCCCGTTGAGCCGAGGCACGTCGCCGCGATCCGCGCCGCCGCCCCGCAGGCCGAGGTAATCGATGCCGGCCAGGAGCGAGTGGCTGCCGAGCTTCCGGCCGCCGACATCTATTGCGGCCACGCGAAGGTGCCCGTGCCGTGGAACGAGATCGTTGGCGGCGGACGCCTGCGCTGGATCCAGTCGTCAGCCGCGGGGCTCGACCACTGTCTCGTGCCGGCCGTCATCGAATCCGATATCACCGTCACGAGCGCCTCCGGTGTGCTGGCCGATCAAGTGGCCGAACATGGGCTCGGCCTGGCGATTGCCTGTACGCGGCGGCTGCCGCTCTTTCTCGACCAGCAACGCAGGAAGGAGTTTGTCCGCCGCCCGACCCGCGACCTCACTGGCGCCACGGTCGGCATCGTTGGCCTCGGCGGCGTCGGCCGTCGGCTCGCGGAGGTGCTCAGGCCCTTCCGCGTGCGGATCCTGGCCACCGACTGGTTTCCGGAAAACAAGCCACCGCATGTCGAGTTTCTCGGGCCCCCGGCGTCGCTTCCGACAGTGCTCGAGGCGGCCGTCATTCTCTTCATCTGCGCGCCGCTCACCCCGCACACCCAGGGCATGATCGATGCTGCCGCCTTGGCGGCCATGAAGCGCGGCAGCATCCTCATCAACATGGCCCGCGGGAAACTGCTCGACGAAAACGCCCTGGCCGACGCACTCGAAAGTGGTCACCTCGATTCGGCAGCCCTCGACGTGACCCCCGAGGAGCCCCCACCAGCGACCAGCCGGCTGTGGACGGCGCCCCGCCTCATCGTGACCCCGCACGTCGCCGGGCAATCGGCCCGCCGAATCGATGCAATGACCGACTTCTTCTGCGATAATCTTTGTCGTTTCCTCACCGGTGCACCGCTGCGAAACCTGGTCGACAAGCGACTCGGCTTCCCGGAGCCCGGCCAACCGAGTGCTGCATGACGCCAGACGATTCCTTCTCCACCGCGATCTACCAAGACGACCGCCCGACGATCTCGGCTGCTGGCGATGTCGGCGTCCGCTGTCCCGACGAATTGCTCTCCCGCTATGGCGAGATCCTAGAGGGGGGGCGGCTCAACTGGACCGAATACCACAACCTCATCCGCCGTCTCGGCGCAGGAGGGCAGGGAGTCGTCTTCCTCACGACCCGCCGTGGGACGGACAACTTCAGCCTCCCTGTCGCGCTCAAGGTCTTCTCGCCAGAGCGGTACGAGTCGGAGGTCCACTACGACGAGGCCATGGCCCGCATCGCCGCCGTCGCATCGCGAGTCGCCCAGATCCAGCAGGACAACCTCCTCGACGTGCAAAACTTCGTCGAGCAGCGGCGAATCCGCATCATGGAGATGGAGTGGATCGACGGCTACGACCTGTCGCGGCTGCTCGCGCCGGAACTGCTCAACCAGACCCGTGAACGCGTGAGCGAGGACCGCTGGACCTACCTCAACAACGTCATCGTGACAGCCGGCCCGCGGCAGTCGCGTCTCAAGCCGGGCGTGGCGATCGCCGTCATGCGGGAGTGCCTCGCCGCGCTCGCCGCGCTCCACCGCGAAGGGATCGTCCATGGCGACGTGAAGAGCTCCAACATCATGGTGAAGCGGACGGGCAACGCGAAGATCATCGACATCGGCTCGGCCGTGGCACTCGACGACATGCCCCCCAACCGCACGTGCACCCCGGCCTACGCCGCTCCCGAGGTGCTCGAGGGCCGCGAAAACACGCCCCGCTCCGACCTGGCCAGCCTCGGCTACGTGCTGATCGAGATGCTTTCCGGGCAGCCGCCTTTCGCGGGGCTCCTTTCCTACCGCGATCTGCTCGAGGCCAAACGGTCGCTGGCCCATCGGCTCGAGCAGGTCTTGCCGTCGGAGGTCACCTGCAACGAATTGTTGATGAGTTTCATCCGGGGCATGATCGCGGCCGACCCGGCCCGGCGGTTTCCCAGCGCCGAGGATGCCGATCTGGTCAAAGAGGGCGCCGCGAGCTTCCACCGTCAACTGATCGTGGGTGGCCTGGCCAGCGAATACGAAAACGAAATCCGCGCCTGGCTCGAAGAGCTCGAGTAGGGTGTATCTCCGAAGCCAAAAGCACGTGCTGCCACCCACATTGCCGCCTGGGCGGCAGAAGTCTTCTCGCGGAGAAACTTCCTCGCTTGCACGTCCAAGGAGGGTTCCCTCCGCCTGAGGCTCGAAAGTTCCTAACGCTCGTCGAGCTTCCGCCGACGCGGGCGTT
>JBIKNV010000473.1:0-2801 GCA_044358475.1 Pirellulales bacterium
AGAAGGAGCAGCGTCGCAAGGAGACGACCGGCGCCGCCGGGCTGTGAAGCCCGCCTGGTCCGCCGTCACGCCGCCGGCCATCGGGAGGTGATTGGCTCGCGTTCCGCAGGAACAGGTGCCGGTCCCCGTCTCCACGCGTCTCCACCCGTCTCCAGGACAATCCGACTACCGTTTGGGCAGCTCCGGCCTCAGTTCATCCTTCACCAGACCGATCTCGCCAAAGGGAATCCGCTCGAAGCCGGGAATCTTCTTGAAGGCCTCCGAATCCTCTCTGAGGGCAAAATCCTCTGCCGCCGCATCGGCAAAGCCCGGGTCGCCGTCGGTCATGGAGTTGTCCTTCTGATCCCAGTCGCCGTCCAGAAGCATGGGGCATCGCACGACGAGATTGCGCTCGGTGTGGTTCAGGCGAGGCTCGCCGTGGAACTCCATAAAGCCCGTGAGTTCGGGATAGCGATCGCTGTAGGGCGGTGCCGTGATGTCGACCTCTTTGCGCAGCCGCGTCTGCCACAGTTCACCGTCGAGCCACTTGTGCCAGCCCTCGTCATTCCACCGCACCTGGCGCATGGCCGCCTTGCAGTCGATGAAGATGTTGTTGACCACCCGGTTGTCGTGGCCGCCGTGGACGAACACGGCGCCAAAATTGCCCCCGGCCGCGCGAAGGAACACGTTGCCAAAAACCGTCTGCCCACCGGCGCCGTCGTCGAAATAGACTGCGCAACTGCCGTGCGACCGCGGCCCGCCGGTATCATGCCAGAAGTTGTGGCGGATGACGGTGCCGCGTTCGGAGGGGTTGCGGCCCATGTAGAACGCGCCGCAGTCGTCCGACTCCTGGCAGATGCGGTAGACGTCGTTGAGCTCGATGACGTGGTCGTTGCCGCCGAGGCCGATGGCCTGGTGCGGCGCGTCGTGGATGCTGTTGTGGGCCAGTCGCACGCCGACTCCGCCCAGGTAAACGTTGTACGTGGCGGTCCGTTGCCGCCGGCCCACGTTCCAGATGTCGTTGTTGATGACGGCGTGGTTGCAGGGGGTGAGCGTCTTGCGGTCGCCACCCTCTACAGTCACCCCGTTTGTGGCCGTTTCGGAGATGTTGCAGGCCTCGACGACATGCCCCTTGCCGTCCTTGACCACCACGCCGTCGCGGCCGGTGTTGCGCACGTTGCAGGCCAGCACCCGCACGTCCTCGCCGCCGTCAACCTGCACGCCCGTCCCGGCGCAGCACTCCACGGTCAGGCCTCGCAGCACGGCGTGGGCGACGTTGGTCACCCGGATGACCGGGTCCTTGAGCAGCGAAAGCACCACGTTGCCGGCGGTAATCGGGGCGGGCGGCCAGAAGTAGAGACGGCCGCTTTCGCGGTCGAGGTGATACTCGCCCGGGCTGTCGATCTCCTCCAGCAGGTTCATCGCGCAGAAGCGGCGCTCGGCCTTGTTGCCCGAGCCGATGCCGTAGACAGGCGGGCTGGCCAGCGTGATCCGGTGCGCCGCCGCGTCGATGGATTTCACGCGGATGGTCTCGTTGGCCCAGTCGAAACACCAGTACCCGTCGAGCCATACCGCCGGTGCGGCGGTCCAGCGCGCGGGCCGGTCGCCGGAATACTCGAAAGTGCCCGTGTCCTGCGACACATGGTCGCGCCAGGGAGCCGGGCCGCTGTCCACCACGGTGGTGATGGTGGCCCATTCGTCGCCGTTGGGCCAGCGCGCGAGGGTCATGCGTTTGCCATCGAGGAACAATTCCGGCAGCACCGGCGGAGTGGTGAAGGCGTCGGGAAAGACGCCAAGATCGGTGATGCCCAGGGCGCGCAGGTCCGCGCAGCGCACGGTGTCGCGCGCTGCCGGGTCGAGCCGTTTGAGCACGGCGGTGTCGGTGACGGGCAGAAACGCGGCGGCGGGCAGCACGCGGCCGCCCAGCAGCACGGGTGATTCGCCCGGTGCGGCGCGGTAGGCCGTCATTCCCTGTGCGGTGCCCGAGTCATCAACGCTCTGAACGCATCGTGTCGACGCACCGATCGACGGCGATGACCGAACAACCCCGCCGCGCGAGAGTCGCTGAACAGCACGTTCGCCTTCAACATCAGCCCGACGGCAAGCCCTGCCCACGGCCGGTACCAATTTGGGGGCGGCGTCAGTCCCTCCTGTCAATCACCGGCGTGAGCCTGGTTCGCGCGGAGTTCTGCCGATCAGATCCTCGGGCGTGAGTGGTGCATACATGCGTGGTATCCGTAGCGAATCCCAAAACTCCAGCGCGAGCAGCAGCGTGCCGCACACCACCCACAGTCCGTAGCGGAAATCCGCGGCGGGAAGAATGACAACCCGCGCAAGCGCGCCCATGACCGAAAGCGCGAGTGGCAAGACGAGGACAGGCCCATGACGCACCGCCGAAACAGCCGCTATGCCGATCGCTGCAACGACATACAACCACAATCGCCACAGCAAACCGTGGGCAAGAGGGTCGAATATCCAGTACGCGGCGATATTCGCCGGTGTGCGATCGAACGTAAAGCCAAAGGAGTTCGCCGTGACACCAAATGCATACGGGGCGTGCACTTGTGTCGTATCAATTCCGAGAAATACCTTCGCGAATGCCCACCTGTGCCTCAGGTAGCCATGGGTTCGATTCACAACCGCATCCCACCAGAGCTGCCGGCACTCTTTCTTCTCCGCCTCGACCGGTTGCAGCGCAGGTGCCTGCGGCAAATTCACGACCCCAAGCCCGAACACCAACGCATCCGAAGAGGTCGTCCTGTAGGCAGCGACGAGTTCGTCCCTGGTCAAAGTCCTGCCGGCCAGAGTGAGGCCATCCCTGT
>JBIKNV010000063.1:0-10063 GCA_044358475.1 Pirellulales bacterium
CCCGAAACCTTGTGAACGCCACAGATCAGAAAAGCGATTTCGATGCGAAGCCATCGTGAATACCTTTTAACGAATAGAAAAGACCCCGTGATCGCATCCCAGAGACCATCCTACACATCTAGCCGAACTGAGACCGGATGAATGGCGGGCCGATCACACTCTCACGATGGACCGCGTGGCGGCGAAGGTGGAGGTCTGCCCGTTTGCGCCGGTGGAGGTTCTGGTGGCGGTGACGGGAGCCCCGACGAAGACGGATGCGGACACGCGTGCTGCGATCTGCTCGGCAAGCGTCATCGTGAGCGTCGCGGTCGTGCCGGTCGCCGCGACCCTACCAAGATACGTGCGGCCCTGTTCGGTGCCGGTGTAGAAGTGGACGACCTGTCCGACCGTGACGCCGCTGACCGTGATGGTCAGCGTGCCGTTGGCGGCGTTACGGGTCGCCAGGGTGACGGTCGGGGCCGCGAGGGCGGCGTTGAGGATGCCGCTGAGCCTGTTGCTGGCCATCGAGTTGCCGGCGATCTGAGCGAACGCTCCGGAGAGCACTTCGACACCGTAGCGGGCGTTGGAGTTGATCGTGTTGGCATTGGCACGGATCGTGGCGGCGTTCGCCTCGCTCGCGGCGGAGCCAACGACGACCGTGCCCGACTTCACCTGCACGCCGCTGCCGAAGTTGCTACCGATCGTGTTCGCCGTGATCGTCGCGACACCGGCACCGGTGCGGTTGGCCAGGATTCCGGCACCGCGGTTGGCGTCGATCGTGTTGCCGGTGACCGTGACCCCGTTCGCGGTGTTGCCCGTCAACTTCACACCCGCGTTGTTGTCCACGCTGTTCGACGTGCCGTTGCCGAGGATACGGTTGTTGCGAACAACGTTACCGGCTCCTGTCGAGCTCACGACCACGCCGTTGAAGGCGTTACCGAGGCCGAGCGACGAGGTGGGCGTCGTGCCGATGTAGTTACGGTCGGCAGCCAAGGCTCCGCCCACGGTCACGTTACTCGACGTGCCGTTGACGACGACGCCATCGGCCTTGTTGCGCGTGACGGTGTTGCCGGCGATAGTCACGTTGCTCGACGTGCCGTTGACGAGAATGCCCGTCGTGTTCAGCAGGATCTCGTTGCCGCGGACAGTCGTTCCGCCGGTGGTGTTGGTCACACGCACGCCGACACCGTTGTTCGCGACAACGTTCGCGAGAGCACCCGCCCCGCCGATCGTGTTGCCGGCACCGGCACCGCTCACGTCGATGCCGAACCCAGTGTTGCCGAGAGCCCGGCGGGCGGAGTTGGTGCCGACGAGATTGCCAGTCACCACCGCATTGGTCACGTTCGTGCCCAGAAGGATGCCGGCGTCGGTGCTCCTGACGACCGTGTTGCCCGTGATCGCTAGGTTGTTGAGGGGAGTGCCGACACTACCAGCGGCGCTGATGCCGACCGTGTTGCCCACCGCCTGGCCGCCCGTGCTGATGCCGAATAGGTTGTTGGCGATCTGCACGTTGTCGGCCGACGGGCTGAGCTTCACCGCCACACCGTTCGCCTTGTTGAAGCCGTAGAATGCGAACCCGCGGATGACGCTGTTGTCAGCGGTACCGGAGACGTTGAAGCCGACCGTGTTCGCGCCCGCAAGCTGCGAGCCGTCGATGTCGATCGCCCTGCCAGCCACGGTCGTGCCGGTGGCGAGGTTCAGCCGCTGTGTGCCGTCGAGCGTGGTCTGCTTCGTGATCGGGAGCGTCGAGGCGAGACGGATCGGGCTGGTGATGGCCGTGGAGAAGCCCACACCCGTCGTGCCGCCGCCGCTGACCGTCGCCGAGCCGGCGTCGGTGAGCGACTGCGAGAGCGAGCCCGCCCCGGTCGCGGCCACCGATGTGACGGCGAACGTCACGGTCTTGTCGGTGACATACGTCACCCCGCCGCTCGCCGTGGGTGATGCGACAACGACGATCGGCAGACCGGTGCCGCCTGGATCGTCCTTCGTACGAAGCGTGACACTGCCCGCCGCCGAGACTGTCAAGCCGGAGGTCGTGCCGACGAACACCGGACTCGTGCCGAGGATCGTGAGGTCAAGCTTCGACGCATTATTCGGCGCGACGCGGTCCGTATCTGTACCGAGCGCCGCGGCGACGACTGTGCCCGCCTTCACCGTGGCCGTGACGTCGCCGCCGGACGACCTGAGCGTCACGGACTTCGCCGTGATGTCGGCCACCGCGGCGTTGCTCGTGCCGTCGAGACCGCCGGTCGAGAGCAGCGTGACGGAGTCGCCGTCGGCCGTGATCGAGTTGGCACCAAACACGATCTTCTTGTTGATGCCGCTCGCCGTGAGCGACACGTTCTTGCCCGTGCCGATCGCCTGTACGCTCGTGACAGTGATCGTGTCGTTGTTCGTCACGGTCACGCCACCGTTGGCAGCCGTGAGCGACGTGAGAGCCACCGACTTGCCCGTCTGCGCGAGCGAGATGTTACCCGCGGTGCTCGTCGCAGTCACCGAGTTGACGGTGGTGTTGGCCGTGATGCCGCTGGTGGCGGAGAGCACGACCGCGTCAGCCTTGATCGAGCCTGCTCCGCCCGTGATCGCGCCACTGCTCACCGATAGCGACACGTCGTCGGCTACCGTGTTGCCGACGACGATCCCCGCCACGCCGATAGCCACGCTCCTATCGTTGCGGATCGTGATATTGCCGCCGGCTTTTGTCGAGGCGGTGAGCGACGACGTGGAGGTGTCGACATCGATTGCCTGGCCAGCCTGAAGCAGATTGAGGGCCACCGAGTTGCCCGTGATCGCCGGCCCGCCGCCCATGAGTGTGCCATTCGCAAGCGTGAGCGACACGCCGCCTGTCGCTGCCGTGATCCCGGCGGTGCCCAGCGCGAGGCCGTTGTCCTCGAGCACAGTCACGTTGCCGGCTGCGGACGTCGCAGAGAGAGTGCCGACGCTGGTCTTGATATCCATTCCGGCTGTGGTGGAGATTGCCGCATTGTCGGCGGTGATCTTGCCGGTGCCGGAGAGGATCGCTCCAGTGACCGCGAGCGAGACGGCTCCACCAGGATTCAGCGTGGTCGTGATGCCGCCCGTGCCGATCTTGGTATTGCCGGTTTGGGTGATGTCGATAGCCGACTGTGCCGAGGCGACGAGCTGGCCGGCCTTGGTGACCCCTGTGATCTCGTCGGCAGCCGACAGCGTCACGCTCGACGCCGCGAAGATCGTGCCGGTGGCTTCGGCGGGGTTGGTTGGCCCGCCGATTGAACGACCAGACGTCGCGAGGTTAACCGTGTTGGCGGACGTAGCGGTTCCGGCCGTAATACCACCGGCACCGACGAGCAAGGAGGCGTCGGATTCAAGCGTCATCGGCTGGACGTCGGACGTCGCGCCGCCGATGGCGGCGCCAGCCAGTGAGTCAGCGAGCTGGAATGACACACCCGGCTGGCTGTTCACGATGTAGTACAGCGCGCCAGCCGAGAATCCGTCGGGGATCACCGAACCTTCGGCAAAGTAAATCTGTGTGCCATCGACTGGGTTGTCGGTGGTGGCGAATGTCTGGGCAACACCGACTGGGCCGGCGCCATCGCCGTCGTAGCCGGTGGCCGCGAGCGTGAGGGCGGCTGCAGCGTTGCTGACCACAACATTGCCACCGACCGTCGTGATGCCGTCGAGCGTGAACTGCTTGGCCCTGTCGAATGCGAGATCGATGGCGCCGCCGGCGGCGGTTGCGGCGGCGGTGAGCCGCGTGAAGGTGTCGAGGTTCGTGACGCTGAAGCTGCCATCGAACGTCGAGGCCTTGAGCGTGAGTGCGTGGGCGTCGAGAACCGTGGCGGTGGCGACACCGTTGGTGTTGACGAGGCGGCCGCCCGCCTCGAGCGAGATGCTCGACTGATCACCGAACGCGCCACCGGCCACTTGGATGTTGCCGACGGTCAAGTTGCGACCGGCGGAGACCACTGCCTTGCCATCGGCATCGCTCAGCGTCATTGTGAGCACCCCGACATCGGTGGCCGCCCCCGTCGCCTTCACGTCGACGAGGTTGACGGCAGCGGCATTGAGCGTCAGACCCGAGGAGGCGCCAACGTAGACGCTCGACGCATCGATCGCGTCCGGGTAGTCGGCAACGGGAGCTTTGGCTACCGTCAAGGCGACAAGAGTGCCCGTGGCGACTCCTGCGACCGTGACGCGGCTCGCAGCCGAGCCGATGTCGCTGGCCACGCCGCCGGTCCCGGCTGAGAGATTGACCGTGTTGGCCGTAATGCCGGTGGTGGCGGCGTTGCCGTCATCGGCGATCCCCTGGGCGGCGAACACCGACACGATGCCGACAAGCGACGTGGTGGCCACGGAGCCGAGCGTCACGCCCCCGCCCACGGCGTCAAGCGTAACAGAGCCGGTGTAGGCCCCACCGTCCTCGGCGACCACGCTCGTGGCGACGATCGATCCGCCAGTGGAGGAGACGTTGACGTCGCCAGCGGTCGTCTTGATCGCCTTGAGCGTCGTCGAGTCGTCGGCTACGAAGTTGATGTCACCCGAGGAGAGCCGATAGGCCGACACGACCGGAATGTTGCGGTAGAGGTCGGTGTTGCCCGGCTCCAGTCCGATCGGACCTGCGAGGTCTACGGCGCCGCCCGCGGCCGCGCCAGCGGGCGCGAGTGAGAGCTGGAACGTGTTCGGGGCGCCAGCCGTGAAGTTGATCACGTAATAGGCCGTGCCCAGCGTGAAGCCATCCGGCACGGAGACCGCCGGACCGGAGAAGTAGAAGATGTCGCCGTCGGCGACCGTATCGGTGGTTTCAAAAGTTTGCGTTAGGCCGATGTAGCTCGAGGCGGTGATGGCGACATCGGCCGCATCGCCGACCACGTTGTTGGCGGTCCAGTTGATCTCGTTAGCGATCGGGGCGGCGGAACCGGTGATGAGGCCCGAGGCAAGGACAGTGGTACCGTCGGCGGCGAAGTCGGCCGCGGTGAGGGTCACGGCGTTGCCGTCCGCGATCACAGTGCCTATGAGGTTGACGTTGCCGCCGGTCGAAGTGATGGAGGCGTCGCCCGTGCCGCCCGCCACGAGGCTCATCACGTCGACCGTCTGGGCCGACTTGATCGCCACGCTACCGGCCGCCGTAGTGGCCGAGTTCACGGTGAGGAACGCGGCATACCCGCCGGCTCCATTGTCGTCGATCGAAATCGCGCCCGTGCCGGTGACCGCCGCACTGATCGTGCCGACGGCCGTGCCGAGGTTGATGCCGGTGACAGCCGAGAGCGTCGCCGAGGGTGACGTCACACGCGACGTCGGATCGACGGCGAGATTCGTGCCGCTGAAGATCTTGCCCGCCTGGCTCGTGATGGTGACGCCCTCGTACTCCGCGTTCACGAGCGAATCGATCTGCACGTCGTTCTTCGCGATGATCGTGACCTCGCCGGCGAGCGTGGCGGCATTGGCCGTCTGGATGGTGGCGACCGTGGTGACGCCTCCGGTTGTCGAGGTGAGCGAGATGTTCCTGGCGGAGGAGATGCTGGAAGCAACGGTCAGGCTGGCGAACGACGACAGCGAGAAACCCCCGTCAGTGACGATTGCGGCCTGGAGGTCGATCGTGCCAGCCGTCGTGGAGAGCGAGATGTCCTCCGACGAGGCCGCAACCGCGTCGACGACCATGCTCTTGTCATTGACGATCGTGATCACGTTTTGCAGCGGGCTTCCCGCGGCGGCCGTGGACGAGGTGATACGCAGCGTGTTGGTGCTCGTCTGCAGATCCACGACACCATCGACGCCCGGCGTCGGAACGTCGTCATTCTCGTTGGCGAGATAGACGATCAGTTGGTCAGCCGTGATCTTGCCCTGCTGGGAGCCGGTGAGCGGCGAACGAGTCGAGATCGTCCGCACCTGTGCGGCCTGCTGCGAGGCCTGCATAAAGTAATACTGATTAGCCGCCAGAACCTTGCCGGGGATGCGGACATCGGCGTCGGTGGCGTCGATGACGACACTCTGCGCCAAACCGGCGGCACCGCTGCTGACCTGACCACCGGCATTGACGTTGAAGCCAGTGCCGATCACCTCGGCGAGAAACTGCCCGGACGTCGACACGCGACCGTTGATGTTGATGCCGCCGGAGTTGAGCGCACTCCCAGCGCCAAGTTGCGACACCATGTAGATCGGCTGCCCGGCATTCACCGAGATCCCGAATGAACTGACCGTGATCGATTCGCTGCGAAGCAGGACGGTGCCCTCGGGCTGGGCGCCACCCGGGTACAGCCCAGCCGGGCTGGCGACGGGCATACCGGGACCGGCGGGGGTCGCGTCATCCGCGATGACTCCCCCAGGGCCGATGGTGAGACCACTCTCTGCGACATTGACCGGCGCGCCGATCACGATCGACGAGCCGGTGATCGGAAGGCCATTGTCATCATTGAGATCGACAAGGAGCGACTTCGTGAAATTCTGCGAGGCCCCGATGATCTCGAACGTAGGCGTGTCAGTGCCACTCACAAGCCCGGTTGTGCGGACCAGGATCGTCGAGAACGTCGAGGTGAACAATGCCGACGTTCCAGGGGTGACCGGGGTGGCGGTGGTCACCGGGTTTGCGGTCTGGAGCCTGTAAAGATTCGAGAAGTTACTAGCGATGCTCGTGCCAATCGTGAAAGTACCGCCGCCGGGGGCGCCGGTCACCGGTGCTACGCTTGGCGCCGTGTAGCCGGGATGAGTGATCGTGACGAGATCGCCCGTGGCGAAGTTTCTCGACGTGCCAATCTGGTAGTTCCCGTTAATCACCCGCATGAACACGTCGTCACTGCCACCGGTGCCGTCGATCGTGACCACGAGCACGCCATGCCCAGTGTTCGCGTTGTTGTCACCCCACGCAGTGCCGCTTCCAGCCGGGGGAACCGAAATGAAGTCGTCGTAGTAGGCCGCCGAAATCGCCAGCATCGCCCGAGACTCGAGACGCTCCGCGCCCGTTATGGCTTCCCGAAAGTTCCTGCGACGGCGGCGGCGAGTCGACCCGAAACCTTGTGAACGCCACAGATCAGAAAAGCGATTTCGATGCGAAGCCATCGTGAATACCTTTTTTGAGTCTAAAGAGAAAAATCGAACGATTGACTGGCTGAATGACAAGCAGAACCCAAAATCTCCACGGAGCCTGGACCCACGCTTACCTCCTGCACATTAACCCCTCGTACGAGGAATGCAAGCTTTTGGTTCGGCACTTTTTTTGTCTGAGAAAAACCCCTATTTTTAGAGAAAATCGACAGCTTTCCCAAAATTGTTTCGAGCCGACACGGATTGTCCACACAGTTCGCCACGGCAAGGCTGTCCTTGCTGATTCGGCGGATTCTTCGGGCCGGAACGTGAGAAGTCACAGCCTCTGGCCGTTCATGTGAAATCACGAACTTCGCAGCCAAGATGCAGCAACGCGAGTTCCCCGGCAGGCCGCGACCCGCTCTGTGGAATTGCGTTCACCGCCAACCGATACAAGTTGCCCCACCCGGTCGCGTCGATGTCGCTCGAGAGCCCCCTGCTCCGCCGGGCCTCGAATACCTCCCGAAAAAGCTCCGTCACGGCCCCCGTGCGACTATCCCGACTCGGCACCGGGCACCGCTTGCACACCCCCGTCGCCCGAAACCGTACGTCCCCAATCGCAAACTCCCGCGGTTCCAGCGGCGGCAGGTCGGCATACGGGTCGATCGCCAGATCCGCCGGCAGGTCGGCCAGCGACGGCACGCCCGTCCGGGCCGGGCTGGCCAGCGTGTCTTCCCAAAACGCATCGCAGCCGCCGATCTCCAGATTCACCCGAAATCGCCGGCGAGCCTCGGCGACACCAAAGCCAAACCACCGGGCCACTTCTGCCAGGCTCGCCGTGGACACAAGCGTGGGCCCCGGGGCCTCGCGGTCATCGGGAAAGCCGCCGTCATACCGCTCCTCGAGCAAGACCCGCATGCCGAGCGCCTCCGAGAGCCACTCGCACGGTCCCTCCGGCCCCGGCGCAAGCGGAAAGGTGCGGGCCGGCTCCGTCGGGCCGTCAGCCCACCGCGAGAGCGTGATCAGCCGCTCAGCGAGGTCATACTCGGCCCGAATGGCGTGAAATCGCGCCGTCCGCTTCGCGTTGACCACGCGGCCGTCCATGTCGACCAGTCGCCAGCGACGGTCGTTTTCGAGCGCGCCACACGCCAGCACGCCGCATTCAGTGAGATCGACGCCATCCAGGCTCTTGACGGGATAGATCGTAATCCGATCGAGCGTGAGCATAGATCGGAAAGCGTACGCCGCGACGCACATTTGCGACAGGCTGAAGCTTGGGCAAGCGACTGATTCAGAGCCTGCCCTACATCCGGAAATTGAACGTCTGCCAGAGGAGCCGCAGGAGCCACTGGCCCACCGTGCGACTGCCCACCTGGATCCGAGCCGTGCCCCGCATGCCTGTCGTCACCGCGGCCATCCGCTCGTCGCCATCGGGCAGCGCCATCATCACCTCGTAGCTCGTCGAGATCGGCACCTCGCGGCCCGCCTCGTCAGTCTCCGTCGGCACGCCCCCCCCCGCCTTCACACTCAGCCGCTCCGAGCCCGCCTCGATATGCGACTCCGAGATCTCATCGACCGTGCCAGTAAACGTCTGCCAGGGAAAGGCGTTGATCTTGAGGTCGACCCGCTGACCGAGTTGCACAAACTCCACCTCCGTCTGGTCGACCACGATCACCGCCTCGAAGGCCTCCAAATCCCCCACCATGCAGACGACCGTGCCCGGCGTGTAGGTGGCCCCGATGTTCTGCTTCCTGAGAGGATTCCCCGTCCACGACGGCAGCTTGCCCGACGGATCTTCCTTCGGCTCCACGCTCGTCGCCGGCAGCACGACGCCCCCCCGCGGCGCCGTGAGCACGAGCTCCGTGCGGTCCCGCCGCTTCTTCACCAGCTGCTCGTCAACGCTCTTGAGGGCCTCCTCCACCGTGCCGATCTCGCGGCCAGCCGCCGGATCGGTAAACCGCTCGCGAATCAGGCTGTCGAGCCGGGTACGGTACTCAGCCGCCTTGCCCTCGAGTTCGGCAATCGCGAGATCAAGATCGATGCTCGAAAGCCGCGCGAGCTCGGCCCCCTTCTCCACCCGGTCGCCTGGCTCGACCAGGATCGCCTCCACGCGGCCCGGCACCGTGACGTACACCGTCTCCTCGCCCCGCGGCCGAATCTCGGCCGCGGACCAGACCCGCTGCGGGAGTGGAATCAGGGCGATCGCCCCGGCGAGGGCCGCCGCCACCGCGAGCGTCGTCGTCACGTTCGCCGCCTTCACTTCGTCGCGCCTCCCGGGGACATTGAGAAACTTGATCATCCCGTGGATCGGCCGTACCACCAAGCCCCACAGCGCCGCCCCCGCCATCACCTGGCCAATCACCTCCAGCCGGTAGGGCTTGAACACGTTCCAGACGAACAAAAAGATCGAGAGCGACACGAACCACATGTACAGGCTCGACGCGACTGCATAGAGGGCGAAGAGCCCCCGCCGCCGCTGCGGCAAAAAGGGATCTTCAGGCTGCTTGATCCCCAGGCACCACCGACTCGCCAGCCGCTGGAGGATCGTGGTCGCTTTCTGCCGCAGGTTGGGGATCTCGAGCACGTCCGACAGGATGTAGTAGCCGTCGTAGCGCAACAGCGGATTGGCGTTGAAGAGAATCGTCGACACACTCGACACAAACATCACGTCGAGGCACATCTTGTTGAAAATGCCGGGATGCGAATACCACCAGAGCCAGGTGGCGATCGAGGCCATGATCACCTCGACATACATCCCCGCCGCCCCGATCGCCGCCCGCTTCCACTTATTGGGCAGCATCCAGCTGTCGGACACGTCGCAGTAGAGGCAGGGCGTGAGCACGAGCAGCATCACCCCCATTTCGTGACACTCACCGCCGTAATGCTTGCAGGAGAGGCCGTGGCCAAATTCGTGGATCACCTTCGTGACACCCAGCGCGATCGCCAGATAGAGCCAGTTGCCAGCCGCAAAGAACTGGTGAAATTCCGGTAGTTTCGCCCGGAACATATCGAAGTTGATGAGCACGAGCAACAAGGCGCTCGCAGCCAGGGCTGCGGCGGCGAAAAAAGCCGGCGGAGAGAAGAGCCA
>JBIKNV010000474.1:0-2776 GCA_044358475.1 Pirellulales bacterium
TGTTCAACTCCGGCCATTCCTCGCCGCGGCAGCGCGACGCCGGCACAACGACGGCGATCGCCGCCACGGCCACGACCACCCTAATGAAACGCCAACTCATGCGGATCGCGAACCGGGGCCAGCGGAGGCGAATCGCCGCGGTCGGGCTACGACCGTCGCCGGGCGATCCAGACGGCCCGGCCCGCCGCGGGGCCGCAGGGTCGTCACGCAGGTCTCAATCGGCACGCTCCACCGGGCCGTCGTTTGTTTCGGCGACAGGCCATCCATCCTGCCCGCCTTGCCCGGTCGGCGCGGCTCTTTGGGGAATCTGCCCCGGGCTGCCGAAGGTGTCTGCTTTATCTGCTAGCGACTCATTCCGGACGCTTTTTGCGGCGTTTCGCCGCGCGACGTCGCTCCCGCTTGGCCTCCATCTCGTCGATCGCCTCCTGGGCGACGCGGTTCATGGCGGCTTCGGCCTCGGCTCTCGAGGCCACGCCCATCTCGATCAGCAGAGTGAGCCATCCCGCTTCATAGTCGTGCAGTCGATTCTTCGCCGGTCCGCTCATGACAGCCTCCTTCTGAAAGCTTTCCCATTTGACCGACGTCAGGGACAACCTTGGTCCCCTACGACACCCTCGACCCGATCACGACGGCGGCCTGCGGCGAGGTCTCACTCGAGCAATCACCCGCCGGCGTGAGCCGTGAAACGCGCAATCAGAAGCCGCTCTTGATGAACTCCAGCGGTCGCGCAAGGACCTGCCGCCACTGCTGCTCGAGTTCCTCGGTGCATTGGTCGTCGGTTTCCCGCACCGTTTCGATCAGGGCGTCGACCCAGTTTTTATACCACTCCGGTCGAATCGCCAGCCGGTCGGCCGCATGTGATGTCCGAATACGGGTGAGCGGCGCCTCGGCCCAACGCACCCCCTTGGCGTACATGAGCACCATCGTGAGACCGTTTTCAACCGCCGCCTTCTGTTTCTCGAGGTCGGTCTTCGCGAAGGTTGCGGCAATGTCCTCGCTGCTGTCGATCAACCGCTGGTAAAATCGGCTGAAGAACGTCCGGTCGATAAGGCAACGGCCGTAACTTTTCTGGACCGCATCGCACGCTTCCATCAAGGATTCTGCCGTCACTTCGCAACCTTTTTTTCAACGGGTTTCTCGCGGACTCATTTCTGCCGTCTTCGGCTACCAGCCACCGCAGTTCTACGTGGCTTGGACTTCGCGGTTCAACACCCCCGAATAGATGGAGTGAGAATGCCCCCACAGCGGCATCACATTCGTCTCCGCTAGAAAACTGTGCCACACTCTCACCATGAGTCTTTCAAGCGACGAGTTCGACAGGCTGGAACGGTTGATCTACCGCCCGGTTTCCACGCGGCCGGATTGGCTCAAGGCATGGCGCAACGAAGCGACCTACCTGCTCTACCTTGCCCGCCGCGCCGTGGACGATGACGACGAAGAACTCGTGCAGGAACTCGAAGAGCAGGCCCGCGACATGGCGGACGTCGTCGAGGCGAGGCTGCGACACGACGGGCTGATGTAACCGCGGCATGACACGCGAGGCAGCGACAGGGGGCATGCACGCGAGCCTCCCTGTTTGCCGTGCCCGCTCAAAAGTCCTCTTCTGTCCCGCGGACAGATCATGGCTTTTGGCGGCCTCGAGGGCCCTGCGGCTCCCGTCGGCCCTACGATTTGCCAGAGGAGATCCGCCATGGGAATACGCCCTTGCCTGCTGCTCATCGAGTCGGTCCACCACGGCAACACCGCCGCGGTTGCCAGAGCCATCGCCGATGAGATCGGTGCCGAGATCGCCGCGCCAGGCGCGGTTCCTTACACATCCCTCTCCGACTACTCGCTCGTCGGCTTTGGCTCGGGCGTGTACTACGGCCAGATGCACCCGGCGCTTCTCGAATGGCTGCGAGGCCTGCCCGATGCCTCCGTGGCAGCCATCCCCGCCTTCATATTCTCCACGTCGGGCCTGCCGTTTTTCGCAAAACTCTGGTCGGCCCCGCTACGCCGGCTGCTCACCCGAAAAGGATTCGATGTCCAAGGAGAGTTTGCCTGCCGGGGCTTCGATACGTGGGGCCCGCTCTGGCTCACCGGCGGTCTGAACAAAAAGCATCCCGACGACCGCGACCTCGAACGTGCCCGCCGCTTTGCCGCCGGGATCGCCCGGAAGATCTCGTCTGGCAAGACGGTGGCGCGGTGTGCCTGACGCCGGGTGAAAAACGCTACGAGCCCATCTTCATCGACCGCAGCCGCAGCGCATTGGCCACCACCGACACGGAGCTCAGGCTCATCGCGGCCGCGGCGATCATCGGGTTGAGCAGCAGGTGGCTCGAGAGCGGATAGAGCACCCCCGCCGCGATCGGAACACCCAGCGCGTTGTAGACCAGCGCGAAGAAGAGGTTCTGGCGGATGTTTTTCATCGTGTGACGACTCAAGTCGATTGCCTTCACGATCCCTCGGAGATCGCCCTTCACGAGGGTGACCCCGGCCGATTCGATGGCGGCGTCGGAGCCGGTTCCCATGGCGATGCCGACGTCGGCCGCGGCCAGCGCCGGCGCGTCGTTGATGCCGTCTCCGGCCATCGCCACCGTCCGCCCCTCCGCCTGCAAGGCCCGCACGATCGCGTGCTTGCCCTCCGGCTTCACGCCGGCGCGAAACTCGTCGATCCCGAGCCCGGTGGCGACGGTGCGGGCCGTCTCTTCACTATCGCCGGTGAGCATGATGAGCCGCAGCCCGAGGCCGTGGAGGCTGCGCACCGCCTCGGGTGTCGAAGCCTTGATGGGGTCAG
>JBIKNV010000065.1:0-9997 GCA_044358475.1 Pirellulales bacterium
GAACGGGATCTGGCGATGCCCGTCATCAAGGGCCCGAAGCCGTCGGGGGAGCGGTTTCCCGGAGCCGTCGACACCTATTCGATCGAGGCGATGATGCAGGACGGCAAGGCGCTGCAGGCAGGCACGTCGCACTTCCTCGGGCAAAACTTTGCCAAGGGGCAGGGGATCAAGTTCCAAAACTCCGCCGGCATCGAGGAGTTTTGTTGGACCACATCGTGGGGCGTGTCGACCCGGCTCATCGGCGCGGTCATCATGACCCACTCCGACGACGACGGCCTCGTGCTGCCGCCACGGATCGCACCGCAGCACGTTGTGCTGCTGCCCATTGCCCGCACCGACGAGGAGCGAGCCCAGGTGCTCGACGCCTGCCGCATGCTCGAACGAGAATTGGCGACGCAGACGTTTGCCAACGGGCCGGTGCGGGCCACAGTCGACGCCCGTGACATGCGTGGCGGCGACAAGGTCTGGCAGCATGTGAAGCAGGGAGTGCCGCTCCGCGTCGAGATCGGCCCCCGCGACCTCGCGGGGGGCACGGTGAGCCTCTCTCGCCGCGACCGCGGCCCGAAGGAGCGGGAAGCGGTGCCGCTCGGCGAGTTCGCTGCGCGGGTGCCGGCAATCCTCGAGGAGATCCAGCAGGCTCTCTTCGACCGGGCCCGAGCGTTCCGGGATGCCAGGACGGTGCAGCTCGACAGTGCGGCAGCCGTGATCGACTATTTTTCCGCCGCCGAAAGTGACAGCAGCCGGGCCGGTTTTGCCTGGGTGCATGTGGCTGACGACCCGGCGGTGATGGCGATGCTCGACCCGCTCAAGGTGACGGTGCGGTGCATCCCCATGGAAGGCAACGACGCTCCCGGCACCTGCATCGTGACCGGCAAGCCAGTGAGTGGCCGAAGTGTTTTGGCTCGGGCATACTAATCTCCATGAGATGTGTGAGTGGATGGACCGTGGCGGGGGTGGCGCTGGTGGCCGGCGTGGCGATCGGCGCGGGGTCGGCCGTGCTCGAGGCTACGCTGCGGCCGTGGCGAGTCGGTGACTTCCTGGCGGTCAACACCCGCAGCGATGCACCGGCGCCACAGGCCGACGCGCCCGAGACGACGCATCACTTCGGGTCGGTCGGTTCCGGTGAGAAGGGACAGCATGCGTTTGTCATCCACAACCGTGGTGTCGCGCCTCTCGTGCTCACGCGCGGGGCAACCAGTTGCACCTGCACCGTCAGCGATCTTGGCCCATCAACCGAGAGCGGTGACGGTGCATCCGAGGCGGCCACTGAAAAAACTGTCCCCCCCGGAGGTGAGACGACCGTCAGCATCCAGTGGACTGGGAAGGGATCCGGAGGGCCGTTTCGCCAACAGGCGACCGTTGTCACGAATGACCCCCGTCGCCCCGAGATCGCCTTCGTCATCGAGGGCACCGTGGTGCCGACGTGGAAGGCCGTACCCGACCTGATCACGCTCCCCAAGCTGTCGACCAAGTCCGATGCCGTGGCGACAACCACCATCTTCACGTACGGCGATGAGCCTCCCCGCGTCGATTCGCTCGCGGCGATCGACGACCGGACGAAGGAGTTCTTCACGATTTCATCAACGCCGCTCCCGGAAACCGAACGTGCCCAGGAGCCGGATGCCACCGGCGGCTTTGCGGTGACCATCGCAGTGAAGCCCGGCCTGCCGATGGGTCCCTTACGGCAGACCGTGCGGATGGTCTTCCGGATTCCCGAGGAAATCACGGCCGAAATTCCGATCGAGGGGAGCGTCGCCGGCGATATCTCGTTCGCCGGACAGAAATGGGATGCCACGAGACAGCGCCTCATCCTCGGACAGGTATCGAGCCGCACGGGGCTGAACACGACGTTCTTCATCACTGCCCGCGGACCCAACCGTGAACTCGTCAGGCCTGCCGTCCGCGATGTGGTGCCGAGTTCACTCGTGGTCGAGGTGGGGGCTGCAGAACCGATCGGAGCCGGTGCGGTGCTGCGGATTCCGCTGACCGTGACGATTCCTCCTGGGAGCCCGACGGCCAACCACCTCGGGAGTGAGCAGGCCCCGTCGGGCCGCATCGTGCTGACGACGGGCTTGCCTGATTCCCCTACCGTCTCGCTGCCCGTAAGCGTCGTGATTGGCCCGTAAATCGAGGTCGCTCGCGAGTCGCATGGTGGCTAGAATCTCGTCATGATGCGCTCTCTTGCTGCTGCCGTTCGCGGCACCGTGGCCCATGTCATCGGCGGGCTTCTTGCCACAGTGCTGGTCACCGGGCCGGTCTTCAACACCATAGTCGTGGCTGCTCCGCCCGACCGGGCTGCGGGGGTTTCCGATGACGTCGCCGCAACATTCCGAGAGCGAAATGGAGCGGTCTTCAAAGACTGGGCTCGTCCGCAACTCCTGCTCGTCATCACCGGCCAACTCGACGGCTACATCGAGCCCTGTGGGTGCACGGGCAAGGAGAACCAGAAGGGGGGCCTGAGCCGGCGGCAAAACTTCCTGCGTGCCGTCGCGGCCGCCGACTGGCCGGTGGTGTCCGTCGATCTGGGCAACCAGGTGAAGCGATTTGGCCGACAGACCGAGATCAAGTTTCAGTCGATCGCCGACGGCCTGCGACAGATGGGCTACGCGGCGGTCGGCTTCGGCCCGGGCGACTTGCGGTTACCGGCCGAGGAACTCGTGGCGGCCGTGGCGGCCGTGGGCGACCAGCCGACGCCATTCGTCAGCGCCAACGTCGGCCTGCTGGGACTCGATGCCAACATCACACCGCGATTTCGGGTGATCGACACCGGGGGCATCAAGATCGGCATCACAACGGTGCTGGGTGACGAAGAGGCTTCCCGGGTTCGCAACGATGCGATCGAAGTGGTGCCCGCTGCCAAGGCCCTCGACGTGGTGGCCGGAGAATTGGCGGCCGCCGGCTGCACCCACCAGATCCTGCTGTCGTGGGCATCCCCCGCCGAAACGAAGAGCTTGGCGGAGCAATTTCCGCAGTTCGATGTCGTGGTTACCGCCGGAGGCGCCGACGAGCCCGCAGCGACCCTGCCTACGCTGCCCACACAGGCGAAGTTCGTGGAACTCGGCCATAAGGGGATGTATGCGGTAGCAATCGGGTTTTTCGCCGACCAGCCAACGGTGCTTTCGCAGCGAGTGCCGCTTGATGCCCGCTGGGGTGAGTCGGTCGACATGATCAAATTGCTGGCAGCGTATCAGAGCCAGCTGGAATCACTCGGCCTCGACGGGCTCGGCCTGCAGGCGATCCGCCACCCCACCGGCCGCCGTTTCGCCGGCAGCGCCGCGTGTGCCGATTGTCACCAGGAAGCCTACGACATCTGGAAGGAAACCCCGCATGCCACGGCTCTGGTCACACTCGAGGAGCAGAGCCCCCGCCGTGATGGCGACCCGGAATGTCTCTCCTGCCACGTGGTGGGATGGGCTCCACAGCGGTTCGAGCCCTTTGAGGGAGGCTTCAGCGGCATGGCCACGACGCCCCATCTCGCCCACCAGGGATGCGAAAACTGCCATGGCCCGGCGGCCGCCCACGCCGCCGTGGAACGAGGTGATGTGCGAGCCAGCACGGCCGAGCGCGATGCTCTGCGGTCAGCACTGGCAATGACGATCGACACTCCCGAGGGCCGGGAAAAGGTCATTGCCAACTGCCTCGAATGCCATGACCTCGACAACAGTCCAAACTTCGACTTCGACGAATACTGGCCCGCCGTCGAGCATTCCGACGACGCATCCGCGGCGGCGGAGGCTCAGCTTCAGTGATCCGACCGCAAGCAGCAGCCCTTACGCCAAGCCGGACAGGGCCTGATCGGGGATGTTGAAGTTGGCGGCCACGCTCTGCACGTCGTCGTGGTCGTCAAGACGCTCCATGAGCGTGAGCACCTTGCGGGCCGTGTCGACGTCGTCAACGTCCACGGTGGTGGCGGGGATCCGTACGATCTCGTTGGAATCGACCAGCAGGCCGGCCGCCTGAAGCGCGTCGATCACGGGAGTCATTGCCGATGGTTCGCAGAACACTTCCCAACGATCATCAGCCGCCGAGACGTCCTCTGCCCCAGCCTCGATCGCGACCTCCATGATGCGGTCCTCGTCACAGGCCGCCAAAGGCACCCGCACGACACCCTTTCGCTCGAAGAGATAGGCAACGCACCCTGTGCCACCGAGTTTGCCGTCACACATCTCGAAGATCTTGCGAATCTCGGGGGCGGTACGGTTCTTATTGTCGGTGAGGATCTCACACATCACGGCCACTCCGCCGGCGCCATACCCCTCGTAGATCGACTCTTCGAGGTTGCCTCCTTTGAGTTCCCCGGTGCCCGCCTTGATGGCCCGCTGAATATTGTCCTTGGGCATGCTGACCGCCTTCGCCGCATCGATGGCATACCGCAACCGGAGATTGGCGGACGGGTCGGCTCCACCGTGCTTGGCAGCCACGATGATCGCCTTGGCAAGCTTGCTCCAAAGCTTCCCCCGCTTGGCATCGACCAGCGATTTCTTGCGGGCGATGTTGGCCCAATGAGAATGACCGGCCACGTATGCCTCCTTTCGTCCCTATCGACTTACCGTGGCTTCCGCTTGGCGAGTTGTGACGAGTGTCCGCTTGACGATCCCTTACTCGTCGACGACTTCGCGGACTTCTTCGCTGGGGACGCCTTGCCGTTCGCTTTCGAACCGGCTGTCTTGTCAGCCGATTTTCCGGTCGATTTCTCACCAGCCGCCGCCTTGCCGGAGGGCGTTTTCTTCGGAGTCGGCTTGGCGGTGGGAGGCTCCGGTACCTGTGGCTTGATGGTGATGGGCTTGCCGACGTTTGGCTTGACCACGAAAGGCTTGGGGCCCGGCTTTGCCCCGGCCACCGGCTTGCCGTCTGCCGTCCGTTTCGGCCCCGCTCCGGGGGGCGGCAGGGGCGTCTTCCCTGCCGGGCGGGCTGCTGCCTGGGGGCCGGCAGGTCGCAATTCCTCCGCCTTGGCGGCCTCCGACTTTTGCCCGGACTTCGTTGGCGGCGGAGCAGGGGGGTTGGGCAGAGGCAGCGATGCTCCGCGCTTCGGAAAGCGTTCCTTGGCAGCCGTCGGATTGACCGCCTGCACGATCTTCTTGACGTTCACTCCATGGAGCGAGGTGATGCAGTCGGCCCCGAATTGATGCAACAGTGAACTGAATTCCAAGCCACCCCGCTTGGGAATCAGGCGATCAAGTCCCGGCGCAACCCCGGCATCGTATTCCTCTTGGGAGATGATTCCACAGAGGTACAAGCCGCTCAACGCCCCGCGGTCGAGCGGAATGGCGTGGCCACCGAGCGTCGTCGAGGCAATGGAGGCAACGACGAAGGGAGGGATGCCATGAAGGTTTTCGAGTGTCTTGATGCCGTGGGCCACCGAATGCTTTTTGGCGTGATCGAGCGAAAACGAGTAGGTCGACTCGAACACACCCTGGAGCACGCGGCGGAGCGAGAGGGCTGCCCGTGCCGGATCGGGGAGGACGACGAGTGACTCCGCCAATTCTGCCACCGTCGTCACCCGCACTTCATTGAGATCAAAGTATCCCTTCATGAGCGTCTCAAATGCCTTCTCCGCCGCGGCGTGATGCGCATTTTCGAGACAGCAGGCGAAGAGCACCTGCTCGAGCACCGACCGCGCCGTGTTGGCAGGCACAGGCTTATAGGTGGCCTTGAGGGCCTTCTGCAGCTTTGTGACGAGTTGCTGACGGTTCGGCTGCGACCGCTCTGCAGCCGTTCGTTTCTTCGATGATGTCATGCGTCTTCCTGGGTGGGGTCCGCAGCCGCAGCGACCGCGGTGTTCGGGAGCACTTCGTCGAGCACACGGGCGATTTCAAGCGAGCGCTTCACACCGCCGTCGAGTTTGAAAGTGAGCCGCGGGGTGTAGCGAGTCTCGATGCGTTCAGCGATCTGTGCCTGCAAAAACCCAGCGGAACTGTTCAACCCCCGCAGGGCGAGTTCCTGCTTCGTGTCGTTTCCCATCACCGACACATAGACGACGGCCGAGCGCATGTCAGGCAACATCTCGACTCGGGTGACCGTCACGTCCTTGACGCGCGGATCGCGCACCTGCGTAAGGATGGCCATGCTGACCACCTCTCGCACCGCCTCGGCAGCCTTGAGCAATCGTCGTGAACTCACGAGAGCGTGCGTGCGACTTCCTCGATCCGGTAGCACTCGAGGATGTCGCCCTCCTTCACATCATTGAAGCCGGCAACCTTGATGCCGCATTCCAATCCATCACGCACCTCGCGAGCGTCATCCTTCTCGCGCTTCAGGGAGTCGATGCCGTAGTCGCCGATCACGCGACTGTCGCGGATCACCCGCAGCCGCCCGTTGCGGGCGATGATGCCGGCAATCACGCGGCAGCCGGCGATGACGCCCAGCCGGCTGATCGAGAACGTCCGCTGCACGACAGCCCGCCCGAGTTCGGCTTCCCGCTTCTCCGGTGCAAGCATGCCCTCCAGGGCATTTCGCAGGTCATCGGTAACCTGGTAGATGATCTCGTACCGCCTGACCTGCACCCCACGATCCTCCGCCAACGACCGGGCCCGCTCATCGGGCACGACGTTGAAACCGATGATCACCGCGTCCGAGGCGTCTGCCAACTGCACATCGGCCTCGGTAACACCGCCGACGGTGGCCTGCAGCACCCGGATCTTGACCTCCGGGTGGTCCAGTTTCTGAAGTTCCTTGAGGATGGCCTCGATCGACCCCCGCACGTCGGCGCGAATGATGAGGTTGAGCGTGGGCGTCTTTTCGGCCCCCAGACGGTCGAGCAGGTTTTCGAAGGTGACATGCACCGGTGCACTGACAAGGGCCGAATGCCGCCGGATGTCGCTCCGTTTCACTGCCACCTCGCGGGCCATGGCGATCGACTCGACCACCTGGAACCGCTCCCCGGCATTTGGGGCGATATCAAGACCGCTCACAAAAACCGGCCGCGACGGCCAGGCTTCGGTGATCTTCCGACGGGTCAGGGTGTCTTGCATCGACTTCACGTGCCCAGTGGCTTCGCCGCAGACAATCGCATCACCGACCCGCAGCGTCCCCTTCTGTACAAGCACCGTCGCCACGACACCCCGTCCCTCGTGCACCGCGGCATCAAGGCAGACGCCGGCAGCCGTGCGGTCCACATTGGCCCGCAGGTCATGCAGTTCCGCAATCGTCAGCAGCGTGTCGAGGAGCCCGTCGATGCCTTCGCCGGTGAGGGCGCTGGTCTTCACCACTTCCGTGTCGCCGCCCCACTCGGTCGGCAGTAGCTCGTTGGCGGCAAGCTGCTGATAGATGCGGTCGACGTTGGCTCCGGGGAGGTCGATCTTGTTGATGCAGACCACGATCGGCACGCCAGCCGCCCGGGCATGGCTGATCGCCTCCTCGGTCTGCGGCATGATCCCGTCATCGGCGGCAACGACGAGCACCGCACAGTCGGTGACGTTCGCACCGCGGGCCCGCATTTGCGTGAAGGCCTCATGACCAGGAGTGTCGACGAAGGTCACAGACTTGCCATGATGATCGACAGAATAGGCACGGATGTGCTGCGTGATCCCGCCACTCTCGCGGGCCGCCACATCACTCTTGAGGATCTTGTCGAGAAGCGACGTCTTCCCGTGATCCACGTGGCCGAGGAATGTCACCACCGGCGCCCGCGGAGTCCGCAGGGATGGATCTTCGTCAATGGCATCAAAACCGACGACCAATTCCTTCTCGAGATCTTCCGGCGTCTTGATGTCGAGCTGCATACCGAGTTCGGCGGCCAACAGCTCAACCGTTTCGCGGTCGAGCATGGAGCTCATGCTGGGCATCTGCTCCATGCCAAACTCGAGCAGTTTGCGAAGCACGTCGCTGGCCGAGAGACCGATGGCTTCGGAAAACGCCCTCACCGTACACGGCACCTGAATCGCGGCGTTCGTCTTGCGTGGAGCCGCCGTCGACACGGACGCACCCCGCCGCTGCCGCGGCCGACGACGACGACCGCGGCCCTCATCGTCATCCCCAAGCCTCGGCTCGCTGACCCGCTTGCGGCTGATCTGCCGCAGGTCGCGGCCTCCCAGCAGATCGTCAGACTTCCCATCTTGGCCCTTGGAGGGCGTTCGCCGTGGTCGCACCCCCGGCTCCATCGGAGGGGGCACCGGCATCGGCCCGCCGCGGCCGCTCCCGCGAGCGAGTCCGCCAAGTGGCGGACGGCCGGCGGCATGACGTTCCTCATGCTTTCGCATGTGGTCGGCCAGCGGCTTGGTGCCACCGGCCTTGGCGCTGCGAATGGCGTCCATCGGCAGTTTGACGTCTGGCTTCTGGGCCGCAGGCTCCTGACTGGAGCGAGTCACCGGAGGCCGCGATGCGGCAGGCAGCGGGGCGAGCTTGAACGTCGGCCGCGGCACTGGCTTCGTGGTGCTGCGATTGCCCCCGGGCCGTGGCCGCGGCGCGGCAGGCGGAGGACCAGCCGCGGGGGCCGCCGGAGGAACTGGTGGGGCCGGGGTCACCGGAGCTGCGGGCTTGACCACCGGGGCCGGTGGCTCGGCAGGCTTGGACTTTGCCACCGGTACGGCGGGCGGAGCTTCCGGTTGGCCACCGCGTGCAACAACGCCTGCCGGAGCGATGTAATCTTCGCGACGGAGCGTACCCGTCGCCGGTGGCTTGGCGGGCGGCTTGGCTGCGGCCGGCCGCTCAGCCGGCCGAGACTTGCTGGCAATGAACTCCTTGAGCTTGGCCACCTCCTGCTCGGTCATGCTGGCCAGAGCCGACCCCTTGTCGTGGATTCCGGCGCGGGCGCACAGCTCGACAAGCTCTTTGCTGTCGATCTTCAGTTCTTTCGCGAGTGTGTAAATCCGAACTGCCACGCCAAACTCCCCGGGCCAAACCGTCTTGTTGTCCGTCCTGCGACCGCCGTGACTTCCTCCGCACACCGACCAATGTCCGTTGTGGCGATGCCGTCTTCATCACGACGCTTCGCCACTGGACGCCTGAGAACCATCTGCCACCACTGCCTCGCTGGAGACAGCTTCCTCCGCCGAGCCGCCTGCCTCGTCCGCCTGACCATCACCGGCTGCGTCGGCTGCGTCGGCATCGGCGGTTGCCTTCGCAATCCGCTCGAGTTCGCGCTGCTTTCGCCGCTCATCGGCAGCCGCGACCTCGGCCATCGTGGCCCGCTCCTCGGCCTGTGCGACGATCGCATCAACGACCTCTGCCGACAACTCGCCCATCTCCATGAGATCGTCGGGCTCGATCACGGAAAGATCATCGTACGACAAGAAACCCTCACCAACGAGCCGTTCAGCGACCGATTCGTCGAGACCCTCGATCGACGAGAAGCCGGCGATGGCTCGTTCGATCTGCTGATCGAGCTCCTCGCGCGTCATGATCTCGATGTCCCAGCCACACAACTTGCTGGCCAGACGCACATTCTGCCCGCGTCGCCCGATCGCCAGCGAAAGCTGGTCCTCGCGAACCAGGACGATGCCGCGGCCAAGCATCTGACAGAGGATCACCTCGTCGATCTCGGCCGGCTGCAACGCATTTGGCACGAGCACCTGCAGGTCGTCGCTCCAGCGCACGATGTCGATCCGCTCGCCCCCGAGTTCCTCGACGATGTTCTTGATGCGATTCCCCCGCACGCCGACGCAGGCTCCCACGCAATCGACACGGGCGTCAGAACTGATCACCGCCACCTTGCTCCGATACCCCGGCTCGCGGGAGATGGCCCGAATTTCAATCACGCCATCGGCGATCTCTGGGATCTCCTGCTCGAAGAGACGCTGCACGAGTTGCGGACGGATCCGGGACAGAATGATCTTCACGCGGCTGCCGACCTTCCGCACCTCGAAGATGGTGGCCCGTATCCGCTCGTTCGCGTGGTAGTTCTCGCCAGGAATCTGCTCGCTTCGTGGCAGAATCGCTTCTGTGCCACCGAGCGAGACGGTGGCAGCGGCGCCTTCGCTCCGCGTCACCACGCCCGACACCATCTGCCCGATCTGCTCCTCGAACTCGTCGTGAATCGCGTCCCGCGCGGCCGCGCGCA
>JBIKNV010000066.1:0-9995 GCA_044358475.1 Pirellulales bacterium
ATCCTGTTCAAGAACTTCAACGTGAGCTTCCTGGTCGGCTGGGCGTTCAATATCGCCGCCAGTGCCAACCTGCCGGCCCTGGTGATGCTGCTGTTCTGGCCGCGGACAACGAAGCAGGGGATCATCGCCGCGGTGACGGTGGGCATGGCGGCGTCGCTCGGCTGGATCCTGCTCTCGGCCGACACCTTCGAGAAGGTCTACGGGCTTCCCCGTGATCTGGCCCCGATGCCCTTCAGCCAGCCGGGCCTGGTGACGATTCCGCTCGGCTTCATGGTGCTGGTGGTGGTGTCGCTGCTCACGCCGCCGCCGGCACGCCCGTCGAACGCGGAGTAAACTTGCGGCATGCCACGCAAAAAGCCGGCTCCACCAAAACGCCCTTTGATCGAGTGCACCGCCGCGCATTTGCCGGCGATCCAGGCGATCTACAACGACGCCATCCTCAACTCGACCTCGCTCTATGAATACGCGCCGCGGAGCGAGGAGACGATGCGGGAGTGGCTGGCGGTGCGGCAGCGGGATGGGATTCCGGTGCTCGGTATCGAGTGGGAGCCGGGCGTGCTCGCAGGCTTTGCCACCTGGGGGCCGTTTCGGCCCCGGGCGGCCTACAAGTATGCGGCCGAGCACTCGGTCTACGTCGACGAGCGGTTTCGGGGCGAGGGGGTCGGGCGGCAACTGATGCAGGCAGTGATCGCGGCAGCCAAGAAGCAGGGCCTGCACACGCTGATCGCCGGCATCGACGCCACGAACGTGGCCAGTGTCGCCCTCCACAGTTCGCTCGGCTTTCGTTGCTGCGGCACCGTCCGCGAGGCGGGCTTCAAGTTTGGCCGTTGGCTTGATCTCGAGTTCTGGCAGCTGATCCTGCCGACCCCGGAACATCCGGTGGACGGGTGATTCGGGCAGCCTTCCTCACACCCGCGGCAGCTCGAATCCCTTGCGGTATTCCCGTGTGAAGAGACGGTTGGCTTCGGCATCGGTCGACTTTTCCGTCTTCGGGTCGATCGTGAGTTCGCGGCCGAGCTTCAAGGGCGTGGTCGCGTAGTCGATCGCGTTCTCCGCCAGGTACGTCGCGAACGTGTCGAGCGACGCGGCCACGTGCTTGTCGCTCGTCGCCAGGCTCGGCCGCGTGCCGGCCGCCACCGGCTCGCCGAGCGCCCATGACACGTTGCCGAGGTGGGCCAGGGCGCTCGAGAGGTGGCCATCCTCGATGTCGAGGTGGAGATCCTTGTGGTTGCGACTCTTGATCGCCTTCACGAAGTTGCCGAAGTGTTGCTGATAGCTCCCTCCTGACCACTTTCCCAGTTCCTTGCCGTCGTAGTCGAAGGCCACACCCGAGGTGTAGTTGGGTCCCACCGCGAAGCCCTCGGTGCCATACCAGATGTTGCAGGCTCCCTTGAACGGCCCCCCCGCAGCCAACCCGAACGTGACCGGTGTCTTCATCGGCAGGCCGCGCACGTCGGAGATGATGAGGGCGTCGTCCCACTGAAAGATCGTCACCTGGCTGTTGGCGACGTCGCCATTGTCGACGTAGCCGAGCCGACCACCCAGGCTCACCACCTTCCGCGGCAGTTCCTGCTTGCCGATCGCCCAGCGGGCCTTGTCGAGTTCGTGGGGATTCTGGTTGCCGAGGTCACCGTTGCCGGTGAGATGGGTCCAGTGCCAGTCATAGTGCAGCCGCTTCCGCTTCGGTACGACGGCCGGCGCCGGGCCGGCCCACAAGTCGAAGTCGAGTCCGGGCGGGATCGGGGCGGGCGTGTCGACCAGCCCGATGCTGCCGCGCGGCCGGAAGCAGACGGCATGGGCCACCTTCACCGGGCCAAGCCGGCCGCTCTTCACGAAGTCGATCGCCTCTCGCATGCCGGTCATGCTGCGGCTCTGCACGCCCATCTGGCACATCCGACCGAGCTTCCGCGCCCAGTCGGTCATCACGCGGCCCTCCTCGACGTTGTGGCTGCAGGGCTTTTCCACGTAGACGTCCTTGCCCGCTTGCATGGCCCACACGGCCATCACGGCATGCCAGTGGTTGGGCGTCGCGATCGAGACGGCATCGATGTCTTTGCGCTCCAGGAGGCGGCGGACGTCCTGGATGTACTCGGGCGGGCGGATCGCCTCCTTGAATTGCTTTTCACGGAGCCGCGTGTAGGCGGCTGGGTCGACGTCGCAGATCGCCACAAGCTCGGCTTCGGGCGTCTGCAGCCACTCGCCAACATGGGCCGACCCCTGGCCGTTCACGCCGATCACGGCCACCCGCACCTTCTCGCTCGGCGGCACTGTCGTCTTGGCCGTCGAGTCCGCGGCCCGGGTCAATCGGGGGCTGGAGGCAAGAGCGGCGCCGGCAAGTGTGAGCGCGTGTTCGACAAAGTCACGACGAGAGAACGGCATCGGCAGGCTCCAGGTACCGGAAAAAGGCCCGGATGGCTTTTTCCACGGCAGGGAGAGTTTACACGCTGCGTTTGCCGCGTGCCGCCACTCTCTTGGTCGTGCCGTTGCGGCTGCCTACCCCGTGCGGTTCGTGGGAAACCATGAGCACCCTGGCCTTTTCCTTGCTGCGTGCCGCCACGCCGTGGGGGATGGTGGCGTCGAAATAAACGCTATCACCCGGGGCAAGCAGGACGACTTCGTCGCCATAGTCGAAGCGGATATCCCCATTGAGCACGAGCAGAAACTGCTGGCCGTCATGGCTCTTGAGCGTGGGCTTGCGATCGCCCGCCGGCAGGTGGGCGATCGTCGGCTGCATCGTCCGGCCCCGCCACTGATCGGCGAGGTGCTCGATTGCTACGGCCGGCTTGCCGTTGCGGCTCGATTCGACACGGCCGTTGCCGGCCCTCACCACCACGTGCCGCGGCGGCGTGGAGAGGCCCTCGACCAGGTCGTCAACGCCGCACTCCAGCACATCGGCCAGTTTCACGAGCCCCTCGAGCGAGGGCGTGAGCTGGCCGTTTTCCAGCTTGGAGAGCCAACTGACCGTGAAGTCGGCCCGCGAAACCACCTCCTCCAGCGTGAGCCGGCGGGCAAGGCGGGCGGCACGCACGCGGCGGCCGAGATCGGCGAGATTGACGGATCCATTCATCGGCTGTCTGGCAGCTGCGCCTCCTCACGGAACGTGAGGGAAGCGAGTATGCTCGACAGGCCGATCGCCCGCAAGAGGGGACAGCCCTCCAGAGAAGGGTGCCCGCGCAAGCCTTCTGGCTGTGAAGCAGATGAATTATGAATTCATTTGTTCACTATCACCGGGCTGGCAGTGAAAAAACTTTTTGGCACAGCCGCGATTTCGAGCCCATTCAGGCGCCCGGCCTGCGAAAATGCCGGTAGGCCTGGAGGACATCGTTCAGGTCGGACGAGATCGTGACCTCATCGTCCGCGAAATCGCTCAGCCACGTCCGGTTGCTCTCCACGGCATCGGCCAGGAGCGGCAGGATTTCGCCGAGCGTGACGCGGACCCGATTGGTGTCGGTCGGCTCCGCAAGCAGCGTCGTCGACTGGGGCATCGTTTCGGGGCCGGTGTAAATCCGCAATTTCCGCAGAGCCATGGGCACACTCCCTTGCCGTTGAATCTTCTGCGGGGGCGGCGGGCCGGATCGGTTCGGCCGTCATCATGACGGTCACCGCTCCCACACTTTCGATATCGGCAGGGGCCGGCCGCAAAGTTTGGCCGAATTTCCCGGATTCGCGGGAATATGCCGGTCATGCCGGCAATCTGGGCGTTCCACACAAGGTTCCGAGTGTTCAGGAAGCCCCGGGCGCAAGCCCGGGGGCTGCAGCGGCGTCGGTGGATGCGTCAGCCCGCCGGCTCGCGCCTGGCGGCTGGCTGCACGAAACCCTCGCCATCGTGGCCTCGGGTTTCTTGGCGACCCTCCGGTCGCTCTCGTAAGCCCGCCCTCCAGGCGGGCAGCACTATCCTCCAGAAAGCACCGGGCGCGAGCCCGGTGGCTGCAGCAGCGCTGGGTGTTGCGTCATCCCGCGGGCTTGCGCCCTGCGGCTGGCTGTGAATCTGCATTCCTCCAGAAAGCACCGGGCGCGAGCCCGGTGGCTGGCTGTGGAACGCTAGGTCTTGCCGTTGGCGGTGACGCGGCCGGCGCGGAAGGCATCACCGATGCTTTTGGGCACAAGGGCCTCGGCCTGCAGGAGTCGGGCACGGTTGTCGGCTGTCGACGCCTTCATCTCCTGCTCGCGGGCGATTGCCACGCTCCTCCGCTCCTCCGCCTTGGCCCGGGCCACGCGGGTGTCCGCCTCGGCCTGATCGGCCTGCAGCCGGGCACCGATGTTCTCGCCCACCTCGATGTCGGCGATGTCGATCGACACGATCTGAAACGCCGTCTGGGCGTCGAGGCCCCGCTGGAGCACGGCCTTGGAGATGGTGTCGGGCTTTTCCATCACCTCGAAGTGGCTCTTGGCCGAGCCGATCGATGTGATGATGCCCTCACCCACCCGCGCAATGATCGTTTCCTCGGTCGCACCGCCGATGAGTTGCTGGAGGTTGGTCCGCACCGTCACGCGGGCCCGGATCCGCAACTCCACTCCGTTCTTGGCGACGGCGGAGAGGGTCGACTTGCCACTGGCGGCGTCGGGGCAGTCGATCACCTTGGGGTTCACACTCGTCTGCACCGCATCGAGCACGTCGCGGCCAGCCAGGTCGATGGCGCAGGCCCGATCGAAGTCGAGGTCAAGGTCGGCCCGGTGGGCGGCGATCAGCGCGCGGATCACGCGGGGCACGTCACCACCGGCCAGATAGTGAGCCTCCAACCGACGGCAGCTGATGTCGCGGCCGAGGCCGGCCTGCGTGGCCATGATCTTGGCCTGCACGATCGTGCGGGCATTCACTTTCCGCAGCGTCATGCCGACCAGTTCCATGAACGTGACCGCCGCCTTGGACCAATAGGCCTGAAACCACAGCTGGCCGTAACTGAAGATCAGCAGCAGCATGGTGAGGGCGGCCAGGCCCAGGACGATGGCGGCGACGACGAGCAGGGGTGTGGAGATGGGCATGCGGGCTCCATGGGTGCGAGGCGTGCAGAACCGACTCAGCAAAGCCTAGTTCGCGATCAGGCCACGATCCACCCGCCGCCGAGCAGCCTGTCGCCGGCATAGCAGACGGCCGGCTGGCCGGGGGAAATCGGCCCCGGAGACTGGTCCGGTCCGCCGGTAAACGCGGCAGTAAACCGGCCGTCGGGCTGGGGCGTGACCAGGGCTGGTGCCGGATCCCGCTGGGCCCGGCATTGCACTTCGCAGGGAAACGGCTCTCGCGGCGGCTCACCGATCCAGGTCGCCTCGGCTGCCTCGAGATGATGCTGCGGCACGTCGTCGCGGTCGCCGACGACTACCCGGCAGGTGTCGGGCTCGATCCGCACCACGTAGAGCGGCGTGCCCACGGCGATGCCCAGGCCCTGGCGCTGGCCGACCGTGAACCGCTCGATGCCCTGATGCTGCCCCAGCACACGGCCGTCGAGGGTCACGATCGCGCCGGCCCGCGAGCCCCCCAGCCGCGCGGCCACGAGCCGGGCATGCTCACCCGGGGCCACGAAGCAGATTTCTTGGCTGTCGGGCTTGTCGGCGGTGACCAGGCCGAGCGCGGCGGCGCGGTCGCGGACCTCCTGCTTCGTGAGGTCGCCGACCGGCAGCAGCATGCGTGCAAGGCGGTCGCGACGGATGTCGAAGAGCACATACGACTGGTCGCGGTCGGCATCGAGGCCGCGGCGGAGAGTGGGCGATCCATCGGGCCCGTGGGTGAGTCGCGCGTAGTGGCCGGTGGCCACATGGCTGGCGCCGATCGTATCGGCATAGTCAAAGAGCCTGCCAAACTTCAGCCACGAGTTGCATCGCACGCAGGGATTGGGCGTGCGGCCGCGGCCGTACTCGCCGGCGAAGTGATCGATGATCCGCTCGAACTCGTCGGTGAGGTCGAGCGCGTAGAGGGGAATGCCGAGTCGATCGGCAACCCTGCGGGCATCGAGCGCATCGGCGGCGGAGCAGCAGCCCTGGTGGCCGGGCTTGGCCGTTGAGAGGATCGGCAGGCCCGTCGCATCGGCGGCTGGTGGCAGCGCGGGCTGGCCGTGCCGCATGAACACTCCCACGCAGTCATGGCCGGCCTCGACGAGCAAGGCCGCCGCCACGCTCGAGTCGACACCGCCCGACATCGCCACGACGATCCGCGTTGAGTTCATAGACGTATTATGCGGCTCGGGCTTGGCCGTGCCAGCAAGCCGGCGCCGCTGCAGTCCACCGGGCTTGCGCCCTGGTGCTGGGTGTGGATCGCGGACCAGATCATTCCCCACTCAGCCGCCAGGCGCAAGCCGGCGGGCTGACGCACCAGCCAGCGTTGCTGCAATCCACCGGGCTTGCGCCCTGGTGCTGGGTGTGGACCGCGGACCAGATCATTCCCCACTCAGCCGCCAGGCGCAAGCCGGCGGGCTGACGCACCAGCCAGCGTTGCTGCAATCCACCGGGCTTGCGCCCGGTGCTGGGTGTGGACCGCGGACCAGATCATTCCCCGCTCAGCCGCCAGGCGCAAGCCGGCGGGCTGACGCACCAGCCAGCGTTGCTGCACTCCACCGGGCTTGCGCCCTGGTGCTTTCTGGGGAGTCCAGGTCGGCTCACCGCAGGTGAGCCTTCGTTGCCCCGCCGTGTACTGCGTCGCTGGAGGCGACGCCCCCTTCCGACCGGAGGTCGGCAAGGAAATGCGGGCCATGGATGGCCGCATTTCCGTAAGGCTAGTACGTGATCACCGATTCCACGCGGTGGGGCTTGAGACGGTCACGGCCGCCGAGGGCCTCGAGCTCCACCAGGAACGCGGCGCCGGCCACTACCGCGCCGGCTGCCTCGATCAGCTTCGTGCAGGCGTCGGCCGTGCCGCCGGTGGCCAGCACGTCGTCGACCACGAGCACCCGCGCCCCGTTGACGAGGATGCCGCGGTGCATCTCGAGCGTGTCGCGGCCGTACTCGAGATCATATTCGTGGGCGATCGTGTCGGCCGGCAGCTTGCCAGGCTTGCGGACCGGGATCACGCCCACGCCCAACGCGATCGCCAGCGGCGTGGCAAAGAGGAAGCCGCGGGCCTCGACCGCCGCCACCGCCGTGATGCCCGCGTTGTGCCACGGAGCCGCGAGCCGGCGGACCGCCGTGGCCAACGCCTCCGGATGGGCCAACAGCGGCGTGATGTCACGAAACAGGATGCCCGGCTTGGGGAAGTCGGGAACCGGGCGAATGTGGTCGGCGAGATTCATGCCGGGAGCGTACGGCGTCAGGCCCCCCGCCGCAACTGGATCGTCGCCCGCGGCACGCCGTCAATCTCCATTGCGAGGTTGGCGAGTGTCTCCGACTCGATCTGCCGCACCCGCTCCCGGGTGAGGCCGAGCACCCCGCCGATCTCCTTGAGCGTCATCGGCTCGCCTCCCTCAAGGCCAAACCGCAGCTTGATGATCGTCGAGGCCCGCGTGTCGAGCTGGTCGATCCGCTTGAGCACGTGCTTGAGCGTGTCGTGATCGAGCAGCACCTCGGCGGGGCACTTGGCATTTTCGTCACGAACGATGTCGCCGAGCGACCAGCCCTCCGACTGGTCCGTCTGCGGCGTGGCAGTGTGAACCGTAATCGCCTTCTTGATGATCGGCAGTTTTTTCCTCGCCAAGCCGAGCATCCGCGCGATCTCCTCCGGAGTGGGCGTGCGTCCGAGGATATCGGAGAGCCGAGCCGTGGCCCGCCGCCACTTCGAGAGCAGTTCCACCATGTAGGCGGGGATACGGATCGTTTTGCCGTTGTTGATCAACGCCCGCTTGATCGACTGCTTGATCCAGTAGCTGGCGTAGGTGCTGAACCGTGTGCCCACCTTCGGGTCGAAGCCCTCGACCGCCCGCAGGAGCCCGAGGTTGCCTTCCTCGATGAGGTCGGGCAGGGGCAGGCCGCGGTTGGCGTAGCCACGGGCGATGCTCACGACCAGCCGCAGGTTGGCCCGCACCATGTGGTCGCGAGCGGCGGCATCGCCGCGGGCGATCGCCTCGGCGAGCCGTTTTTCATCGTCGGCCGACAACAGCGAGACCTCGTTGATGTCCCGGAGATACGTCTCGAGCGGGTTTTGAACGGCGGACGATGGTGGCTTGCGGCGGCTGCTCGGCATGGTGTGGCGAATGGCTCCCTGACGAAGGAATGCGGAAGGATCGCGATGCGACGATCGCGGGCTCATCGGTGGCACGCAGAGGGATATCGGCCACCCTGCCCGGAGGCTGCACAAGCACGGGAAAAAAGGCGGGTTGTATCGCCTGGTGCGGCGGCACCAGTTTTTCAATCGTCCCGGCTGCCCGGCCCGAGCGTGCGATCAAGAAACTCGAGCAGCGCCATGCCGGCGGCGCTGGTACGGTCTAGCGGCAGGTTGTGCGCGGCGTCGAGCATCACGAGCTGGCTATCGATGCCCGCAGCCTTGAGCGCCGCATCGAATTGAACGCTCTGCTGTGGGGGTACGGTCGTGTCACGCAGGCCGTGCACAACGAGCGCCGGCGGGCCGCCGGGAGCGACGTGTGCGAGAGGACTGGCCCGCTGGGCCGCCTCGCGAAACTCCGGCAGCGGGCCGCCGACGAGCAGGCTCGCCGGTGAGGCTGCCCGGTCATACTCCGGCCCGAGCGTGGTGAGGTGGGTCGGTGCGGCGAACATACCGATCGCGGCGACCCGCGGCAGCGACTCGGCGGCCGGCGATCCGTTCCACAGGCCGGTCAGCGCCGCGAGATGGCCTCCGGCGGCGGCCCCGGCCACGCAGACCCGCTCCGGATCGATGCCCCAGATCGCGGCGTTGCGTTCGATGGCTGTGATCGCTGCCAGACAGTCGTCGACCTGCGCCGGAAACGTCGCCTCCGACGAAAGCCGGTAGCCGATGCTGGCCACGGCATACCCCTCGCCGGCCAGCCATGTCACGGGGCAATCGTCCTTGGTGCCGTCTCGCCAGGTTGTGCCGTGAATCCAGACCACAAGCGGCAGATTGCCGCCGCAGCCAACAGGCAGGTAGATGTCAAACCGCTGACTCGGCAGGGAGCCCTCGACCGACGGCTGATCGCGATGCACCAGCGGCTGGTCAAGAACTCCACCAGGATCTTCCCCAAGCGATGTCTCGGCTGCCGCGGCTGGCATCGCGAGCAGCGGCGGCTTTGTGATCTTCGGCTCCGATTCCGAATCGAGCGATTCCGTGAGGCTTCCCCGCCGCCGCGCCCGCCGCTGCGAGCGGCGCGACGTCCGTGACTGGGCCTCGACGCCATAGGGTGCGTCGGCCGACGGCCGCGGATCGTTCGCGCAGCACTGCTCTGGGAGTGTCACCAGTCCAGTGACAACTCCGACGATGATGCACCGAGTCAGGGCCGCGTCGATGCGTAGCATCTTGCTCCGTTGGCTGTTCTTACCGGCGGCCCGGCATCTGGCCTGACGGCGTCAACTCGTCAATGATCTTCGGGATGTACCGGCTGAGCACTTCGGCGAGCCGGTCACGGTCGATGTTCCGCTGGCGGGCAATCTCCTCGAGTTCCCGCTGACCAAACACGTCCTCGATCTGCCGCCGCTCCACCGGCTTGTTGGGGCCGGTGCGGACCCACGAGTCGACCTGGTCACGCAGGCCCTTCTCCTCGAACTGCCGCACGACGTCGGGGAGCTTGGCGGCATCACCGCCACCGAAGATCTGCTTGAAGATTTCGGAGAGGTCGTCGGGCGAGGGCATGCCTGACGGGCCGCGCTGCTGTGGCTGAGGGGCGCGTTGCGGGGCAGGCTGTGGCTGGGCAGCGCCTTCGAGCACCTGCTTGAGAATCTGGCCGAGGATGTCCATCGAAGTCTCCAGAAGAAAGGACCGTGTGATCCGAGTACTGGAAAACAGTTTACGGACGGGGCGCGGCCGAAGAAAGCAGTCGGTGGTGTGCCCGGGCATGAACCAGGATGAGGGCGAAGGGCACCCACCAGATCAGATCGTTGGTGGGCAGCGTCACGCCGAAGGCCGCTGGTACTTCCCCCTTCAGCACGCCCATCACGTAGCCGAG